>AEPR01000467.1 GCA_000195205.2 Oxalobacteraceae bacterium IMCC9480
GCTTGTCGAAGGCGCACCGTCCGCCGCGCCGACGACAAGTTCCCTTCGACAGGCTCAGGGCGAACGGTATCCAGTAAGCCGATTCAGGCAAAAAAAATGCCCACTCGAAAGTGGGCAAAATCTATATCAATTTGGGTAGACATAGAGGAGACAAGGCGAACTATATCGATCGACCTTCTCCTGTGCCAATTCTCATTTTGGATATCAGTTATGCGAAGCGCGCATAACAGGACAGGTTCAACCCGCCAACGGCTTGCGCCTGCGCCCCGGCGAACTCCACTGGCTGACGATCATCCCGGCAATCAGCAGTGCCGCGCCGAGCAAACCGCGCCAGGTCATCATCTCGCCAAGCCAGAAATACGCGGCGATGGCAGCACAGGCCGGCTCGAAGGCATAGATCACCGCCGCCTCGTTGGCGCTGCTGTGCCGCTGCCCCCAGGTTTGCAATGAAATGATCGCGGCGGTGGCGACCAGGCCCAGGTAAAGGAAGTTCACCACGTCGGATCGCATCGCCGACGCCACCACGGTCCAGTCGACCGGATGGCGCGGCAACTCCCACACCACCAGCCAGATCGCGGCGCATAGCGCGACGACAAGAATCTGCACCGTGGTCAGCACCATCAGGCTGCTGGCACGCCTTGTCAGCACCTCGAGTAACTTCACGTAGACACCAAAAAAGAAGGCACCGGTCAAGGCCAGGTTGTCGCCGTAACCCCAAGCGCCGCCATCCCAGCACAGCGCAAACAGCCCGGCGATGGCAAGCGCAATCGCGATCACGATGCGCCGCTCCGGTGCCTTGCCCGCCAGCAGGCCCAACAACGGCACCACCAGTACATTGAGTCCGGTCACGAAGGCATTGCGGTTCGAGGTGGTCAGTGCGAGGCCTTCGAGTTGCAGCATGTAGCACAGGAATAGCGTCGCGCCCAGCAACGCACCGGGCAGGCAATCGCGCCAGCGGGCCCGCCACAGGAACGGCGACAGCAGCAAGCCCGCCATCGCAAAGCGCACGAGGATGATCCAGACCGCTGAAAAATGGGCGGTCAGATCTTTCATTGCGGGGAAAGTCGTACCCCAGACCAGGGTAACAATGAGCAGTGCAAAGATGCCTTGCAGGCGATGGGGAATGGACAAAAACATGATTGGGACAAGCTCTACAAAAAAGTCATCAGGAACGCACAGAGAGGGGGTGAATACTCACACAAAAATATTTCCACCTGGAAATTTATGTTATCTTTGCCTCCTCAGTAAAAGTAACAGTTACCCCCGCAAACCTGGAGCGATCCAGCGACGCAAAGCTACAG
The DNA here is from genome assembly GCA_000195205.2 of Oxalobacteraceae bacterium IMCC9480. Classification (GTDB taxonomy): domain Bacteria; phylum Pseudomonadota; class Gammaproteobacteria; order Burkholderiales; family Burkholderiaceae_D; genus Actimicrobium. Next base: position 1,302 of record AEPR01000467.1, read on the forward strand.
GGACTTCCCCCGAAGTCAGCCAGCTACCTGACAGCATCCCGCTGCCAGGCCAACCATCCGGACGTCCAGAAGACGCCCCGGATAAAAGGCGCAGTCATGACACTTCCTTCTATTTTTCTGCATCGCGTAACGCGGGCCATGTTTGCCGTGGTGGCTTTCGTTCTGTGTCCGGTCACCGCTCACAGCGCGATTGTCCGCGAAGCGGTCGTACCAGCCTATTTTTACCCCAGCCCGAACAGCGTGGCGTGGGCCAGCCTGAACGTGCTGTCCAAAAAAATGCCGACCACCGCCATCGTCAATCCGAACAGCGGTCCCGGCACCACGCTTGACCAGAACTATGTCAAAGCCATCGCCAGCCTGCATGCTTCCGGCGGCAAAGTGATCGCGTATGTCTCGTCGTCATACGGCAAGCGCCGCCTGTCGGATGTGACCAAGGACATCAATACCTATCTGGCGTTCTACAAGGTCGACGGCTTTTTCATTGACGAGATGACCAATGACAGCAGCGCTGCCAACGTGCAGTATTACCAGTCCGTGTACGGCTACATCAAGGGCCTGTCACCCAAATTCACCGTCACCGGCAACCCCGGCACCAGCGTGCCGGAACGCTACCTGACCTTGCCGCTGGCCGACAAGTTCGTGGTGTTCGAAGACACGCTGCAACGCTTCAAACGCCAGGTCACGCCGGTATGGCAGACCAAATACCCTGCCGAACGTTTCATCAGCATCGTTCACAGCAGTCCGCGCTCCAACATGGCCGCAGTCATGAAGATCAACAGCTCGCGCGGCATTGGCGGGCTGTTTGTGACGACGCTGACGATGCCGGATCCGTACTTCAAGTTGCCGGCAAACTGGGGTCAGGACATGGCCATTGCGCTGTCGCTGCAATAACCCGGTTCAGGACGCCGTCATCTTGAAGATGCCCTGCGCATTGCCGGCATCGAAACCCAGATCGAGCTGGTCGCTACCATCGATGCAATCGCGCGAGATGAACTCGTAAAAGCTGCCGGGCACGTCGCGCTCGACCAGCGTGCCGTCGGCGGCGACAAAGCGGCGCACCACGCTGTCGGCAAGGAAGGCGGTCTGGCGTATGCGGCCGCTTTGCGAGACTTCGACGGTTTCCTTCATCGGCCGCTTCAAGACTTTTTGCTGCAAGGCCACCTGCGTGACATCGGCCACCCGGTCAGTCACATGATTGAAGGTGTTGCCCTCGGTGGCGATCCACGCCATCTCTGCCGATTCGGCACGCAGCAGTTCGTAGTCGGCCAATGCCGGCGGCGCATGCTGGCACGCGAAGCATCCCTGCAATTCCGCCAGCAATGAAATCGCATCGGTGACCGACAGCCGGTTGTCACGTCCCAGCTCATGCAGCAGCCAGTGTGCTTTCGGTGACAGCGGGTCGCGCGAGGTCGATACCACCCGCGTCACGGCGTCCTGGAACGGTACCGAAAATTTTTCCGGATGCAGTTCGCTGACAAAGAACTGGGCGATCTGGTCGGGACAATCCTGCTGCACGTACGAGCGCCCCGTCATGCCGATGCGCCCCAGCGGAAACACGCCATTGAGCCGGTAACCGAGCGGTTCGAGCAAGCGCGTGAAGGCACTTTCGCCAGGCGGCAGCGCGCCGTTGCCGAGCCAGCGCACGGTGCGTAGCGCGCCATGGTCGTGCCAGACCTTGTCGCCGCGGGCTGCCACTTCTTCGGTATAGCGACGCCCGCTAGGCACCCGCTGCAACAGGTCATGGAACAGCACCATGTTGAGCGCTTGCGCCATTTCCTTGCGCGAGACCTGGCCGCATTCCCAGCTGGCAAAGACAGCCGGGATAGTCAGCAAGCGGTAGACCCGGGCGGCACCATCGGCACCGATGACTTTTTCGACCAGATTGGCCAGATTGCTGTTGGTGGTGCTCATGAAAAAATCCTGTGTGAGTGAACGACAACCGCTGACGCTACTACGCAAACGTTCGCGGCGACCGCGATCGACCAGTACTTCTCCGAATGCAGGCAAGGCTATGCGCATGATCGCGGCTCCTACAGATCGAAGCTGATGCCCTGCGCCAGCGGCAGGGCATTGCTGTAATTGATCGTGTTGGTGGCACGCCGCATATAGCCTTTCCAGGCATCCGAGCCGGACTCGCGTCCGCCGCCGGTATCTTTTTCACCGCCGAACGCGCCGCCGATTTCGGCACCGCTGGGACCGATGTTGATGTTGGCGATACCGCAGTCGCTGCCGGTCGCGCCAAGAAAGGTTTCGGCTTCGCGCAGGTCGGTCGTGAACAGGCTAGACGACAAGCCTTGCGGCACCGCGTTGTTCAGGGCGATGGCCTGGTCCAGCGTGTCGTAGCGCACCACGTACAGGATGGGCGCGAAGGTTTCGTGGTGCATGATGGCCGATTGCATAGGCATTTCGACCAGCGCCGGATGGACGTACTGGCCCCCTTCGCCACCGGCGACTTCGGCACGCAAGCCGCCTGAGACGATGCCGCCCTCGGCGCGCGCCGTATCCAGCGCCACTTGCATAGCGTCGAACGCCGCCGCATCGATCAGCGGCCCGACCAGCGTGGCCGGATCGGACGGATTACCGACCGGTAGCGCGGCATAGATTTTTTTCAGACGCGGCAGCAGGGTGTCGTAAATGCCGGCGTGGACGAACAGCCGGCGCAGGCTGGTGCAGCGCTGGCCCGCCGTGCCGACGGCCGAAAACACGATGCCGCGCACGGCCATATCGAGATCGGCACTGGGCGCGGCGATCATGGCGTTGTTACCGCCCAGTTCAAGGATGGTGCGCGCCAGCCGCTGCGCACAGCGCGCTGCGACATCGCGTCCCATACGCGTGCTGCCGGTGGCGCTGATGACCGGTACGCGCCTGTCATCGACCAGCACCGTGCCACAATCGCGCCCGCCGATGACCAGTTCGGTCAAACCCTCGGGCGCATCGCTGCCGAAACGTGCGACAGCCTTCATGAACAAGACGTGCGTGGCGAGTGCCGTCAACGGGGTTTTTTCGGACGGCTTCCAGACCACGCTATTACCGCAGACCAGCGCCAGCGTCGCATTCCAGGCCCACACCGCGACCGGAAAATTGAACGCTGAAATCACGCCGATCACCCCCAGCGGATGCCAGGTTTCCATCATCCGGTGGCCGGGCCGCTCGGACGCAATCGTCAGGCCATACAGCTGGCGCGACAGGCCGACCGCGAAGTCGCAGATGTCGATCATTTCCTGCACCTCGCCCAGGCCTTCCTGCAGGATCTTGCCGGCTTCGAGCGTGACGATGCTGCCGAGGGCGTCCTTGTGGGTACGCAGTTCATCGCCGAACAGGCGGATCAATTCGCCGCGACGCGGTGCCGGCACCGTGCGCCAGTGCGCAAACGCGGCCTGCGCGCGGGTGATTTTTTGCGTGACTTGGGCCGGGCTATCGGTGCGTAACGTCGCATGGACTGCACCGGTGAGCGGGCTGTGGCACGGCAGATCATTGCCGTGATGGCGCGTCAGGTCGACGCCTAGACTGGACAGCAACTGGGTGATGGATTGCATCGTGGTCTCCTTTGATGTCAGGCCGAATAATACTGTCCAAACCGGTTCGCCAGAAAATCCGGCAGTGCGGCCTGTTCCTGACGGACCAGTCCGTGCTGCGGCAAGCGCCCCTGGACGACCAGATCGACCATCGCGCAAATGCCGGCAGCAGTGGTCAGCTGGATCGCCGACAGCAGCTGGCCATTGACTTGCTGGCTGTAGATTTTCTTTGCGTAGGCTTGCTGTTCAAGCCGTCCTTCGCGCATGCCGACCACGCTGACGAACACCAGCACCACATCCTGCCGGGTGATCGGAATCGACGCTTCCATCACTTCCTTGAGGATGTGGCGACGCTCCGGCTGACCCAGTTGCAGGTCGCGCACCAGCAGCTTGATGATGTCGCGGTGACCGGGATAACGGACCGTCTTGTAGTTCAGGTTCTGGACTTTGCCGGCCAGGCTGGTGCACAGCGTGCCCAGTCCACCGGAGGTATTGAACGCTTCGTAGTCGATGCCATCGAGCGAAAAATGCTCGATCTCTTCGAGCGCCGACGTCTCGCGCAGCTGGCCATCGACGATCGCTTCGCACGGATTGCAGTATTCGTTGATCAGGCCGTCGGTACTCCAGGTCAGGTTGTACTTGAGCGCGTTGCTCGGATAAGTCGGCAACGCACCAACGCGCATGCTGACATCGCGCAGCGTGTCGAAGCGGCTGGCGACATCATTGGCGACGATCGAAATGAAGCCCGGTGCGAGGCCGCATTGCGGCACGAAGGCCGTGCCGGCACCTTCGGCCAGTTGCTTGACGATGCGGGTGCTTTCGACGTCTTCGGTCAGGTCAAAATAATGCGAGCCGGCCTGGCGGGCCGCGGCGGCAATGAGTGGAGTCAGGAAATACGGACAGGCCGACAGCGTCACGTCGTGGCCCTTGATCAGACCGGCAATCGCGGTGGCGTCCGACAGGTCGGCTTCGACCACGGTCACGTTCGGGAAAGCGGCCTTACGCACGCTGGCTAGCCGCGCGGGATCGCGGTCGGCGACGGTCAGCGTGTAATCGCCGCAGTGCGACAGCAGGTTCAGGATGGCTTCGCCGATTTTGCCGGCGCCGAGCAGGATGAGTTTGGTCGTCATGATGAACTTTCAGGGAATTGCCGAAGTGGATCGGATGCCAAAATTGTAGAAGCAAGTGCTGTCAGGAAATAGCGCCCAGCCTGTCGTCACAGTGGTTTAAACTCCTGCAAATCGACGACGCACTACGACACATTGACCATATGACCGCCACCCTGGACGACATTGACAGCAAGATCCTGGCGCTATTGATGGATGACGCGCGCATGCCGACGGCCACCATTGCCCGGCACGTCGCGATTGCCCGCACCACGGCCATTGCACGCATCAGCGCCCTCGAAAAACGCGGCGTCATTGCCGGCTATGGCGTGCGCTTGAACCAGGCCGTGTTCCAGCCGGCGGTGCGCGCGTATGTCGGCATCTCGCTCGATCCGCGCAGCGCGGCCGGCTTTGTCAAGACGCTGCAGGCCATGCCGGAAGTTGAAACCCTCTGCGCGGTCAGTGGTTCGATCGATTACATGGTGACGCTGCGCTGCCGCTCGACCGCCGAACTGGACTTGCTGCTCGACCGTATCGGCACCGCCGATGGCGTGCGCCAGACCGCCACCTCGATCATCCTGACCCGCCGCATCGACCGCAGCCCGGTGCCTACCCATCCCGCCCTCCCCCCTCAGCAATAAACAAGGAACATCAAGGATCGTTATGGATTTCATCGCCGAATCGAAAAAAAACCATGTCTGGCGCAAGACGGTCTGGCACACCGACCCGGACGAGCATCCGCTCTCGGCCGCCCATTCGGTCGAGGTGTACTGCTGCGAAGAAGTCAACGGCTATGCGGTCTGGTACGTGCGCAAGCTCAAGCGCAACGATGGCCGCGGCTTGCCCACGGTCGACAATGGCGACTACCTGCTGCGCTATTTCCCGCGCACGCGGCGTGATGAGGCGATCGAGTGGACGGTGCTGATTGCGAATAATCCGGCGGGAGTCGATGCGGTGATTGTCGGGCTCGATGAGCTGGTGCCGGGTGGGCAGAAGGTCTAAGTCCGGTATCGCGCTACCCGTCCTGATCGATGCTGGTCGCCGCTTCCGGATACAGCTCCGGCAGCAGGAATTGCAGCGCATCGAGTGGCAAGCCAAAGCGCACGGGACCGAGCGGCGTGTCGCTGACCAGCAAGCCGGTGGCCAGCATGCGCGACAGCAGCGAGCGTGCAGTGCGCTCCCCCAGACCGGTCAACTGGCTAAATTCGCGCCGCGATACCGGCCCGGCGGAAAAGACATGATGCAGCGGCAGGATGGCTTCGGCACGCATCGCCTTGTCCGTCGCGGCGCGAAAAGTAACCAGCGCATCGATGCGTATTTTCATGCTGTCCAGCGCCAGCATCCGGTGCATGAAATCGACTTGATCCAGACAGGTCTCCAGAAAAAAATCGACCCATTCCAGCAATCCGGCGGTGCTCAGATTGCCGCGCCCGTCCAGGTCGCCGCGACGCGGCAGGTCGGCATTGTGCAGGTGCGCGTAGTAGCTCTGCACCGATCGCGCCAGCCCCCTGTTCGGCGACCAGAGACCTTCCGATAGTGACCACAACGCGCAATGACTTTGCAATCGGACGGCACGGCCATTGCCATCGCGGAACGGGTGCACCCATGCGGCACGGTGATGCAGGCACGCGATCGCAATCAGTCGTGTCTCCAGCGTCATCGGCTTGTCGTAGACCTGATCCATGCGTGAAAGGAAAGCCGGCAGCGCGGCGGCCAATGGCGGCACATGATGGCCGACTTCGACATCAACCGGGCGCAGCTCGCCGGGTGCGATGACGTGCCCATCCTGCGTGGTGCGATCCTCGTTTGCCAGCCGCGCGTACAAGGCGCGGTGCGACGCCATCAATAAGGCGCTGGACATCGGCGACGTGCCCGCGCCAACCAGCGCTTCCAGCTCCCGCTCGGCATCGATATGCGCCACCGCCACCCGCTGCAAACGGGCGACTTCAGGCCGGCCGGAAAAATTCTTGCGCAACGCTTGCTCGATATGACGTGGATGCGTGCCTTGTCCCTCGATGCGATTGCTGTAGTACGAACACATCGAGCGCACCAGTTCACGCAAGACCGCGCGTACCGACGGATGCGCCATCGCCGCCAGGCGGCTCGCAGAAACCGCCAGCCGGTTTGCCTTGTCGGATACGCCGGCCGGCAACACGGATGGAATCAACGGTTCGAACTGATGCGGGGAATCATACATAATTTGCCGACTTTGATTGATAATTAAATAATCGCTAAATCACTGATAAATATCATTATATATCTTGTCTCTATAGACAAATCCAGTTTTATTTGCCGACTTTTTTGCCGACTTGCCTTGTGCCTCTCCGGACGTAAAAAAACCGGCCACACCGGCCGGCTGTCACTGCACGACGACAGAATCAGAAGCGGTAACCGAGACCGACGCCGACCATCAGCGGATCGACCTGCAAGGCGCTGGCCTTGACGCCGCTGATCATCAGGTCGCTGCGGATCTGGACTTTCTTGATGTCGAGGTTGAGCGACCAGTTCTTGTCGAGCTTGTAGTCGACGCCGGCTTGCAAGGCAAAGCCGACGCTGCTGCTTTCAAGGCTGCCGGCACCACCGAGCAGGTTGACGTTCGAGATGCGGGTGTAATTGACACCGGCACCGACGTACGGGCTGAACTGTTTGTCCGGCATGAAGTGGTACTGCAACAGCAAGGTCGGTGGCAGGTGCTTGAAGGTACCGACGTTATTGCCATCGAGGTAGACCGTGTGTTTTTGCGGGTAAGTCAGGACCAGTTCGGCGGCCAGATTCGGCGTGAAGAAGTACGAGATATCGACTTCGGGAATGGTTTTTTTCGAGACCGACAAGCGGTCGGAGGCACCGGCACCGCCGACCGGATCGGAGTTGTCAGCAGGCGCCAGGTTGATGACACGCGCCCGCACTTGCCACGGGCTTTGCTGCTGCGCCATCGCCTGGGTCGAAAAAAGTCCGAGGGCGCTGACGGCGAGGACGACTGCTGCTGATGTGTTCATATTCGCTGCTTTCACTGGTGGTTGTTTGCTTGCGCCAAGTGTAGTTTCTGCAGCCCGGTAAAAAAATGATGCAGATCAAAAACGGGGGAATGCGGTGGGAGTCGCCGCATAGGCGCTAACACTGCCACCCTGTACGCAATGGTGGGTGGGCACGGCCTCTTGTGCCCAC
>AEPR01000466.1 GCA_000195205.2 Oxalobacteraceae bacterium IMCC9480
CCCCATGGACCGCCGTGCAATCGCCTGCCCGATGCGGCCCATGCCGATGATCCCCAGCGTACTGCGATGCAGGTCGGCACCGAGGAAGCCATCGTAGCTCCATTTTTTCCAGTGTCCGGCGCGCAGCCAGTGCTCGGATTCGGTGATCCGCCGCGCCGTTGCCATCAGCAACGCCCAGCCGAAATCGGCGGTGGTTTCATTGAGCACGTTAGGCGTGTTGGTGACCAGGATGCCGGCTTGCGTAGCGGCGTCGAGCGCGATGTTGTTGTAGCCGACCGCGATGTTGCAGATCGCTTTGAGTTGCGGCGACGCGGCGGCGAGCAGGGCGGCGCTGATTTGCTCGCTCGACGTCACCATCACGGCGTCCTTGCCACGGACTTTTTCAAGCAAGACCTCCGGCGAAAAAATAATGTCGACCTGATTGGACTCGACATCGAACTGTTGCTCCAGCCCGGCAAGGATGTCGGGGAATATCGCACGGGCGATCAGGATTTTTTTCTTGGACATGGCGGGCAATCGTGAAAGGAGTGAGCCGGAAATGGCGCGGCAGGATGCCTGTCACTGGGTGGCCTGCATTCTAGCCCAGAGCGCATGACGGGCGAACACAAGTCAGGATGCAGCAATAAAAATGCCTCGCAGAGCGAGGCATTTTTATTGCTGCCAGTCCGACACCGCAACCGCGGCATCGGAACTGGGTAGCGCATCAACCCTGGGTGGACTTCGCTTTGCGACGTGCAGCGAAACCAAGCAGACCGAGGCCAGCCAGCATCATTGCATAGGTCTCTGGCTCAGGGACAGGGGAAGGGATTGGCGAGCCGGCTGATACCGAGATTGTTCCGCTATAGCTGCTGATGCTACCAAATGAATTGCCACTCACCAGCAGTTGCAATGGACCTGTGAACTGCTGCGCACCTAGCACCAAATTGTAAATGGTGAAGCCAGGAGTAGGACTCAATGGTGTAGTCGCCACCAGACTGTATCCATTCAGGGATGCAGAATTAAAAGTAATCCCGCGACCAGCCATCGTGAAAGAACTCACCAGCGTCGACGCAAAACTGGAATCCAGTACCGGCGTGAAATTGAACACATCGTTAAAAACCGATGTCCCGGAATGAATGCCGCCGAAATCGGACGACAAATCGCCCGTCATCGAATCAACAGAAAGCGCAACGGTTTGTATAGGAGCGGTATCCGCGAAGGCAACTGGCATGGCAAACGCGGATGAAAGTGCTAATGCAGCGACGGCGTATTGAAGTTTCATGAGTATCTCGATTAGAAGTAGGTGGAAAAAAGTGACCAATTAATAGCAACATCAATAAGCAATTAACATGCTGAAATATTTCTAATCAGACATATCAATAAAACTACTACGCTTGGACCAGGTAACTGATAACGATCTTATCGCAGAGATTAGAAAAGTTTGTGGTTATTTTGATAATGCATTGATAAAAATTAGATTATCTAGTTATTCGCCTATTCACTTACTCAATTGTTTTTTAAGTCCTACGCATAACATCCTCCATTCCTACAAATAGATTCACAAGCACCTACACAAACAATTCATTTGGGCATTTTATTGCTTTTAAAATATATTTATATAATGGAATATTTCTTATTCGACTGCTTTTCATTAGAAGAATTTGAGTGGAAATACATATCTGATACTCATTATTATTTTCCAAAAAGAATCTTATTTCCAATTGCAGTTGCGAATAACAAAATTTATTGATTGGCGGATATTTTCACGAAAAAGAGGAATGAAGATAGCGAAGGCACGGAATGAAAAACGGCTTTTTCCCGACTGGTACGGGATGACCGATTACGTACTTGCTGGAACGCAGATGGCGGGCAAAGGAATGCAGGTGCGGAAGAGGCTTGGGATGGTCGTGCAGGACAACTTGTTTGCGTCAGCTACGTCGGGATGCGCTTCGCAATCTCAAATAGCACGACGAGATTTCTGACGATATTTTAGTGAAGGACTACGGTGAGAAAATTGCGCGAAGGATTTCTTAAAAGAATTTAATTCGGAATCGTATGACTATTTTTGAAAAGCCGGATTTATTTTTAATAATTGAATACGTTTAACTGGCACTTACCATTTACGACCATCATTTACATTTATTTCCCATTTTCAATTTCCTAATAAAAATGCCTCGCAAAAGCGAGGCATTTTCTATTCGAACCACGATCCTGCATCGGCAGGATTAAGGCTACTACCTAATTAACCCTGATTTGCTTTTGCTTTTGCTTTGCGACGTGCTGCGAAGCCGAGTAGGCCGAGACCAGCGAGCATCATGGCGTAGGTTTCTGGTTCTGGAACTGGTGATGGAATCGGCACGGCACCGTTAACCACATTCACAGTACCACCAAAAGAACCACCTCCATTGATCGTCTTGCCTGTAATAGTCAAAAGTAGAGGACCAGAAAACATTAGATCATCGAAAGAGTAGAGTGTCGTGATCTTGGTCCCTTGCGTTCCGAACGTCAAATTAGCGGAACCGAGCGATCCGCTAATCAACGAATAGCCTGACTTAACAGCGAAACCGACAAGCGTTGCACTTAGAGAGGCACTAGCTAGACTCTGATTTGCAAAAGAACCAAAATCGAAGGTGTCGGTAAATATACCGGTACCGCTATGACTTGCGCCGATATCTGCCGTGAAAACAGTTTGGAACTGATCGTTAATAAACGACGTCATAGGGACGCTCTTTATGGGGGTAACAATTGGTACTGGTCCGGCGAAGGCGAAGCCAAAAACGGAAGAAAGTGCGAGGGCAACTACTGCAGACTTAAGTTTCATAATGATCTCGGGAAAGGTTAAAAAGTTGGAAAATTGCTCTCTAGCAACACCAACCAAGATAACAACCCCTGGCGCGCTGAGTTGTGTTGATAGTATCTCAATAGAAAGAAAAACAATAGGCACTTTGATAACGCCTTGCAAGAAATCACAATCTTTCACAATCAAGGAAAGATTTGATTCGGCCGCCGCTGAAAACCCTGCAAAAAGCGTATCAACATCCGCCAAAACCCCTCAACCAAGCCGCCGAATTTGCTTATACGCATTCTGTCTAAGCTCAATTTGTAGGAATACCCGAACTGACTTAAAATACGCCCCTCTGCGGCTGCCCTTTTCATGCTGCGTCCTGCCTCAATACTCTGAACAGTGACGCACAGCCCTGCAACCCGTCTCACCCTTACAGAACCAGGATAGTTATGACCCACGTTGTGACCGAATCGTGCATCCAGTGCCGCTATACCGATTGCGTGGATGTGTGCCCGGTGGATTGTTTTCGCGAAGGCCCAAACTTTCTGTCGATCGACCCCGATGAATGCATCGATTGCGCCGTGTGCGTGGCTGAATGTCCGGTCAATGCCATCTACGCCGAAGAAGACGTACCGGCTGACCAGCAGCAATTCATCAAATTGAATATCGATCTATCGCGTGGCTGGCCATCGATCACGAAGACCAAGGCAGCACTGCCGGAAGCCGACGAATTCAAGGATATGCAGGCAAAACTGCACCTGCTGAAGCGCTAACAAAGCCTCACCCACCGCCAGGCCACCTGTCTGGCGGTAATTTATTGTTCAATGAAACAGGAAGCACAACGTCGCATGACTACCAGCGCCACTCTTGAATCAGGAGCCCTCGCCTCCTCAACTCCCTCCATCGCAACGTCCCACATGGCCATCGAAACCGATGCCGTCATCATTGGTGCCGGTCCGGTCGGACTGTTCCAGGTGTTCGAACTCGGACTGCTTGAAATCAAGGCACATGTCATTGATTCACTGGCTTCCGTGGGCGGCCAATGCGTCGAGCTGTATCCGGACAAGCCGATCTACGACATTCCTGCGGTCCCCGTCTGTACCGGCCAGGAACTGACCGACAACCTGCTCAAGCAGATCGAGCCTTTCGGCGCGACCTTCCATCTGAATCAGGAAGTCACGCTGGTCGAGAAACGCGACGACGGTCGCTTCAATCTCGAAACATCCGCCGGTACGCGCTTCGTGACCAAGACCATTTTCATTGCCGCCGGTGTCGGTTCGTTCCAGCCGCGCACCTTGAAAGTGGATGGCATCGACCAGTTCGACCATTCCCAGCTGTTCTATCGCGTCCGCGATCCGGTCCGTTTCGATGGCAAGAACATCGTCATTTGCGGCGGTGGCGATTCGGCGCTCGACTGGGCACTGAATTTTGTCGGCAAGGCTGAATCCGTGATCCTGTTGCATCGTCGCGATGAATTCCGTGCGGCACCAGCGTCGGTCGCAAAGATGCGCGAGCTGTGCGACAACTACGAAATGCAATTGATCATCGGCCAGGTCACCGGCTTTGAATCGGCTGCCGATGGCACCCTGAGCGGCATCAAGGTCACCGGTGCCGACGGCGTGACACGTCGTTTGCCACTCGATTACCTGATGGTCTTTTTCGGCCTGTCGCCAAAACTCGGCCCGATCGCCGAATGGGGCCTGGACATAGAGCGCAAGCAGATCAAGGTCGGCACTGAAAAATTCGAAACCAATGTGCCCGGCATCTTTGCCGTCGGCGACATCAACACCTACCCGGGCAAGAAGAAGCTGATCCTGTCGGGCTTCCATGAAGCCGCACTGGCCGCGTTCGGTGCCGCGCCGTATATTTTCCCTGACAAGAAAATCCACATGCAGTACACGACGACGTCACCGAAACTGCACAAGATCCTCGGTGTCGAAAGTCCGGTCTTCGACTAAATTTGCAGTGATGAATAGTCAAGAAAGCACGGTGCCTCCACGGAGGTCCCGTGCTTTTTTCACATCAAGTGCAATGAATTGCACACAATCTTTCTGCGTGCCGTACACTGCGGCGGCGCGTCAATGAAAGTAGTAAGAATTTGTTAATAAATGGTTTTAATTGCAAAACCATTTGGTTCTTCTCTGGCTTGAAATTAACTCCGCCTGCCTTTACGCTCGAGTGAAATTGTCTCAAAAAGAAAAATGTTGGCAATGATGACGGCCGGTGCGTACAACTACAGGACGATGCGGATTAACTCCGCCACTATTGGTTCATGGAAAAAATTACCGGATCATCCAGATCACATCCTGAATAATCTGGTCTAAGATGCAGTGCAACAACGTGAGTCCGACCCGATCGACGCACGGCAATTACCGATGAGGCCATCATGCTCTACCACTTTCATGAAATGAACCGCAGCTTAATGAGTCCGCTGATCCAGTGGGCTGAAGCGTCGGCAAAACTGTTCACCAATCCTGTTTCTCCGCTGGCACACACGCCGTTTTCGCAGCGCATTGCGGCCGGCTACGAACTGATGTTTCGCCTTGGCAAAGATTACGAAAAACCGCAATTCGGGCTGACCTCGACCACGATCAACGGCGAAGACGTTGGCATCCTCGAAGCACCCTCCACCGTCAAGCCATTCTGTACGCTGGTCCATTTCGCCAAAAACCTGACCGTCGCCGAGCGCACCGCGCTGAACCAGCCGAAAGTGTTGCTGGTCGCACCGCTGTCCGGCCACCACTCGACCTTGTTGCGCGACACCGTCAAGGCGCTATTGCCCGGGCATGATGTCTACATCACCGACTGGACCGATGCGCGCATGGTGCCGCTGGCTGCAGGAGCATTCCATCTGCATGACTACATTTACTACGTGCAGGATTTCATCCGTCAGCTCGGTCCGGACGTACATGTGATTTCCGTCTGCCAGCCGACCGTACCGGTACTGGCCGCCATCTCGCTGATGGCAACGGCCAAGGATCCGATGCTGCCAAAAACCATGACGATGATGGGTGGCCCGATCGATCCGCGCAAATCGCCGACCGAAGTCAACAACCTCGCCACCAAGAAGCCATTCTCGTGGTTCGAAAATACCGTGATCTACACGGTGCCATCGAACTATCCGGGTGCCGGCCGCAAGGTCTATCCGGGCTTTCTGCAGCATGCGGGTTTTGTTGCCATGAATCCGGACCGCCACGCGCAAAGTCATTGGGATTTCTACATGCAATTGCGCAAGGGCGACGACGCCTCGGCCGAAGAGCATCGCAAGTTTTACGATGAATACAATGCCGTGCTCGACATGCCGTCCGAGTACTACCTTGAAACCATCAAGACCGTGTTTCAGGATTTCAATCTGCCGTTGGGTACATGGGAAGTCGAAGGCAAGCTGGTCCGTCCGCAAGACATCAAGACCGTTGCCTTGCTGACCGTCGAAGGCGAGCTCGATGACATCTCAGGTGCCGGCCAGACCCAGGCTGCGCACACGCTGTGCAGCGGCATCCCGGCCGACATGCAGGAAGACTACATCGCCGAAGGTTGCGGTCATTACGGCATCTTTGCCGGACGTCGCTGGCGTGAATTGATCTGTCCGAAAGTGGGCGCGTTCATCAAGGCGCATTCCTGATTCAAGACAGTCCGACTGCGAAGCCGTTCACCCCCGGGTCGAACGGCTTTTTCATTTGTGACAGCCGGAGTCGGCGCGGCCCGATATGCAGGATAATGCGGTCTTTGAAAATCCGATTGCTGCCGTGTCGCACCCCGTCATGAAATCCCTCGCCGATCGCATCGAAGATGCCCTGCCCCAAACCCAATGCACGAAGTGCGGCTATGCCGGCTGCCGTCCCTATGCCGAGGCCATCGCCGATGGCAGTGCCGGCATCAACCAGTGCCCACCCGGTGGACAGGAAGGCATTGTCCGGCTAGCCAGCCTGCTGGATCGCCCGGTCATTGCGCTCAATCCGGTCCACGGCATCGAGCGACCACGTCCGGTCGCGATCATCGATGAAGCACTGTGCATAGGCTGCACGCTGTGCATCCAGGCTTGTCCGGTCGATGCCATCCTCGGTGCGCCGAAACAGATGCACACCATCCTGGCCGACCTGTGTACCGGCTGCGATTTATGCGTGGCGCCTTGTCCGGTCGATTGCATTGCGATGGTGGCGGTCACCACCACGACCGGATGGCAGGCATGGACTGAGCAACAGGCCGACGAGGCACGCGCGCGACATGATTTCCGCGCCGCGCGCTTGCTGCGCGAGCGCCGCGACAACGATGCCCGCCTGCTCGCCAAAGCCGCTGCCAAACTCAAGGAAGTCGAGAGCGCACCGACCCTGTCGGCGGCCGACAGTGCTGAACGCGATCGCAAGAAAGCCATCATCCAGGCCGCCATCGAACGGGCCAGGATCAAGCGTGAAACCGATGCCGGAGAAGCCCGATGAACGCCGAAAAGCGCCGCCTCATTTTTGAGCGCTGGCAAGCCGCCAATCCGAATCCGGCCACCGAACTGGCCTACAGCACACCGTTCGAATTGCTGATTGCCGTACTGCTGTCGGCGCAAGCCACCGACGTCGCCGTCAACAAGGCCACCCGCAAGCTCTTTCCGATGGCCAGCACGCCGGCCGCCATTTACGCGCTGGGTGTCGACGGGCTGATCCCGTACATCCAGACCATCGGGCTCTTTCGCAACAAGGCAAAGAACACGATAGAAACCTGTCGCCTGATCCTGACCGAACATGGCGGTCAGATACCGCGTGACCGCGCCGGTCTCGAAGCGCTGCCCGGCGTCGGTCGCAAGACCGCCAACGTGGTGCTCAATACCGCGTTCGGCGAACCGACCATCGCGGTCGACACGCATATTTTCCGGGTCGGCAATCGCACCGGCCTGGCACCCGGCAAGGATGTCGATGTGGTCGAGCACAAGCTGATGAAATTCGTGCCGCGCGAGTTCCTGCAGGATGCTCATCACTGGATGATTTTGCATGGCCGCTACACCTGCATGGCGCGCAGTCCGCAATGCTGGAACTGCATGATTGCGGACCTGTGCGATTACCGGGACAAGACACCGGTCCCGGCCAAAGCCGTCTGATCAGACTACCGAGCAGGCGTCCTCGAACGACAGCCGCGGCGAACGGGCGAACAGTTTGCTGGCATCACCATGACCGATGCTGCAGACAAAATTGACCTTGACCGTCGTACCGCTGAAAAATGCCGCATCGAGCTTGGCGGCATCGAAGCCCGACATCGGTCCGACGTCGAGGCCAATCGCCCGCGCTGCCAGCATGAAGTAAGCGCCTTGCAAAGACGAATTGCGAAATGCCGTGGCATCGATCAGCGGCTGATTGCCGGCGAACCAGGAGCGCGCATCCGCATGCGGAAACAATTGCGGCAGCTTGTCGAGGAACGCCATGTCCATGCCGATGATCGCCGTCACCGGCGCGGCCTTGACCTTCTCGGCATTCCCCGCGGCCATGCAGTCGGCCAGCTTGGCGCGGGCGTCGTCCGATTGTACGAAGACGATGCGCGCCGGTTCGCAATTGGCCGAGGTCGGGGCCCATTTCATGAGGTCGTACAGTTGCTGCAACTGCGCCTGGCTGACCGGCTGGTCGAGCCAGCCGTTGTGGCTGCGGGCATCAGAAAATAAGGTAGCGAGGGCGGCTTGATCGAGCATGGAAGACTCCGGTAATGGTTGAACTGGCGCACATGGTAATCGAAGAGCGCCGGTCACGTACCCGCCTTATCCCCCGTACAATCGCCCTTTTATTCCCGGCACCATCCCCATGTTCACACCTTCGCAAGATGATGTAAGACGCTTTTTTTGTGCCACCTACGACAAGCATCGCAGCGGCGCGATCCTCACTCCGCTCGAAGCGATTGCAAGCGACTGGGTTGCACAGCATCCCGAATATGCGAATTCGCTGGACGACCTCGACAGTGCGCTCGCAGCCGACTATTCGGTCGAACGCGGACAGAGCAATCCCTTCCTGCATTTGTCGATGCACCTGTCGATCGCCGAGCAGGTCTCGATCGACCAGCCACCCGGTATCCGCGCCGCATTCCTGACGCTGGCACGCAAGCTCGACTCCGAACACGAAGCGCATCACCAGATCATGGAATGTCTTGGCGAGATGATGTGGACCGCGCAGCGCAGCGGCTTGCCGCCGGACGGCGCGGCCTACATCGAGAGCGTGCGGCGACGCTGCTGAATCGACAGGCGTAAAAAAGCCACGACGCGTCGTGGCTTTTTT
>AEPR01000465.1 GCA_000195205.2 Oxalobacteraceae bacterium IMCC9480
CCGACCGCCTGATCGTCATTGCCAAGGGACGGGTCTCACCCGCGATCCCGCGCGCCGACGCCACCATCGACCAGATCGGCCAGTGGATGAGCGGCTTGTGGGACGACGCCGGCAAGGAGGCTGTCCATGCTCCGGCTTGAGGCGCGCGCCCATCCGTCGACGCTGATGGCGTGGTGCTCGCCACTGCTGGCGGTGCTGCTGACGGTACTGTGCGGCGCGCTGCTGTTCATCGCGCTGGGCAAGAATCCGCTGACCGGGCTGGCGGTATTTTTTATCGAGCCGCTGAAAAATGTGCGCGGCTGGACCGAAGTCGGCGTCAAGGTCGCGCCGCTACTGATGATTGCGATCGGGCTGGCAGTGTGCTTCCGGGCCAACGTGTTCAACATCGGGGCCGAAGGCCAGCTGGTGGTCGGCGCGATCAGCGGTGGCGCAGCCGCACTGTATTTTGACGATGGTTCCGGCGGCGGACCGCTGCTGATCACGGCCGTGCTGGTGGCCGGCATGCTGGGCGGGATGGCGTGGGCGGCGATCACCGCGTTCCTGCGCGACCGCTTCAATACCAGCGAAATCCTGGTCTCGCTGATGCTGGTGTATGTCGCGCAACTGCTGCTGAGCTACCTCGTGCATGGCGTGCTGAAAGATCCGGACGGTTTCAATTTTCCGCAATCGAAAATGTTTTCCGACGGCTTCCTGCTGCCGATTCTGGTGCCGCATACGCGCCTGCATGTCGGTATCCTGCTGGCGCTGGGCGCGGCACTGCTGGGCTGGATATTCCTGTCGAAGAGCTTCGCCGGCCTGCGCTTGCAGATCGGTGGCATGGCACCGCTGGCGGCGCGCTACGCCGGTTTCTCGTCGCGCAAATCGCTGTGGACAGCGATGCTGGTCTGCGGTGCGCTGTCCGGACTGGCCGGTGTCTGCGAAGTGATCGGGCCGATCGGGCAACTGACGCCGTCGGTCTCGCCCGGCTACGGTTTCGCGGCCATCATCGTCGCGTATGTCGGCCGCTTGCATCCGGTCGGCGTGATTTTTTCGAGCTTCATCATGGCGCTGTTTTACATCGGCGGCGAGCTGGCGCAATCGCGCCTGGGCATGCCGAGCGCGATCACCGGCGTGTTCCAGGGCATCCTGCTGTTCGCCTTGCTGGCCTGCGATGTCCTGATCCGCTATCACCTGCGCTGGAGAAAATAATGGAATCCTTTGCGCCGCTGATTGCGGCATCGATCAATGCCGGCACGCCCTTGCTGCTGGCCGCGCTCGGTTTGCTGATCAATGAAAAATCCGGCGTCGTCAACCTTGGTGCCGAAGGCATGATGCTGATGGCCGCCGTGATCGGTTTTGCGATCACGATCCACACCGGCAGCGTGCCGCTGGGTTTCGTGGCCGGTGCGCTGGCCGGCGCGCTGCTGGCCGGTTTCTTTGCGCTGATGACCGTCTGGCTCGGTGCCAATCAATATGCGACCGGGCTGGCGCTGTCGTTGTTCGGTGCCGGCGCGTCGGCCTATATCGGCATCAGCTATGTCGGTCAGAGCCTGCACAACACCAAGTCGGTCGTGCCGTTTCTGGGTGATATTCCGTTCCTTGGTGCGGCGTTGTTCCGCCAGCATCCGATGGTGTATCTGTCGATGGCGCTGTGCGGCGCGATCATCTGGTTCCTGTATCGCACCCGCGCCGGCCTGATCCTGCGCGCGGTCGGCGAATCGCCGTCGTCGGCCCATGCGCTCGGCTACAACGTGCGCCGCATCCGCTTGTCGGCGCTGCTGTTTGGCGGTGCCTGTTGCGGGCTGGCGGGGGCGTTTTTGTCGCTGGTCTACACGCCGTTGTGGGTCGAGGGGATGGTGGCCGGTCGCGGCTGGATCGCGCTGGCGCTGACCACCTTCGCAACCTGGCGGCCGGCACGCGTGCTCAGTGGTGCCTACCTGTTCGGCGGCGTCACCATCCTGACCTTTCACCTGCAAGGGCTGGGCGTACCGATCGCATCGCAACTGCTGTCGATGCTGCCGTATCTGGCGACCATCGTCGTGCTGGTGCTGATCTCGCGCAATGCCAACTGGATCCGCCTGAACATGCCGGCTTCGCTCGGGAAGAATTTCAATCCGAATCAGTAGCCGCGTATGGTCGCTATATCCGATGCGATATGGCGTGTAAGATCCGGATCGCCATAATGTCCGTCGCTGCAGTGCTTTACCCGCGTGCTGCAGCGCCATCCATCGTCCTGTCGCGGGAGCCACACCTTGAGGAAAACCATGCTTAAAAATGTCGTTCGTGGCGCTGTTTCTGCCGCTGCCCTGCTGTCGGTCAGCGCCTTTGCCGCCGAGCCGCTCGGGGTCGGGTTTGTGTATGTCAGCCCGATCGGCGACGCCGGCTGGACTACCCAGCACGACATCGGCCGCAAGG
>AEPR01000464.1 GCA_000195205.2 Oxalobacteraceae bacterium IMCC9480
GCCATCGATGACGCCGATGATGTCGGAAATTTTCTGTGACGAGGCATTGATCGAGCCCATCGTGTCGACCACCTGTGCCACCACGGCACCGCCCTTGCCGGCGACGTCGGCCGCCGATTGCGCCAGGTCATTGGCCTGCCGCGCATGTTCGGCGTTCTGCTTGACGGTGGCGGTCAGCTGCTCCATCGACGCGGCGGTCTGTTCCAGCGAGCTGGCTTGTTCTTCGGTGCGCGACGACAGGTCCATGTTGCCACTGGCGATCTGACTTGATGCCGAGGCGATGGTATCGGTGCCCTTGCGCACCTGGCTGACGATACCGATCAGGCTCTCGTTCATGTCTTTCAGGGACTGCGTCAGACGGCCGGTTTCGTCGCCCGATTGCACATCGATACGTTGTGTGAGGTTGCCGGCGGCAATACCATCGGCGATCTGCACCGCGGCATTGAGTGGCCGGGTGATAGCACGAACCAGCCAGATACCGATCAGTAGCGCCAGCACCAGCCCGAACAGCACGCCGGCAATACAGCTGTTGCGTACTAGGTGGTAAGTCGCCATTGACTGGTCGTATTCGCTCTTGGCGACATCGAGCTGCAGCTTGAGCAGCGCATCGATGCCGGCCTGCACCGGTGGCGACAATTGCACCATCGGGCCAAACACCACCGCACGCGCCTGCTCGACATTCTGGGCACGCAGGGCGGCGATCGCCGGCCGCAATCCTTCGTCGACAAACTGCTTGCGGCGCTTGGCGAACTCGTCAGCCAGCTGTTTTTCATCCGGTGTCAGATAGCTGGCGAGATACTCACCCCACACGGTCGTGATGGTCTGGATATTGCGCTCGACGTCGGCAATCAGGGCAACGGCGGCAGCGGGTTCACCGGCGACGGCACGGGTCAGCAGCAACTGGTTCTGTATCTGCAGGCGCACCATCCGGTCCAGCTGCCCCATCGCGACGACTCTATCCTCATAAATGGTGCGGGCGGCTTCATTCGAATAGCCGAGGCTGATGATGCCGATCAGTGCACCGACGACCAGCTGCACACACAAAAAGGCAATGACGAAGATCAGTCGCGACTTGATGCTGAGATTGTTGAACATGTGATTTCTCCTGAAATGCCGTGCTGAGATTGCCTCGACATAATCCCTGACTGAAAGAAGGGGCATTATCGTCGATTGATCGCCACGGTCAGCGCTAGTACTGGTAATTTTTTTTAGCTACCAGCACGTTTTCCGGCCACCCTTTTGCCTAGCGTTACCAGCGCCAGCACGACCACCCCGGCGGCCATGCCAGCCAGTCCATCGAGTAGCGTCGCCCCGGCGACGGCCGACACCGGCCCCAGCAGCGGCACGCCAGCGACAGTCGCCAGCAGTTGTTCGATCAGATGGTGCGCGCCCGGCATGCCATGCGTGAGGATGCCGCCGCCCACCAGGAACATCGCGATGGTGCCGATCACCGACAGCGATTTCATCATCACCGGCGCGGCGCGCAGGATCAGCCGGCCGGCACGGCGCTGCCATTGCGCCACCAGTCCGCTGCCGCTCTTGCGCGTGAGCAGCAGGCCGCCATCATCGAGCTTGACGATGCCGGCGACGATGCCATACACGGCAATCGTCAAGACCACGGCGACGCTGGCCAGCACCGTCAGTTGCGACAGGAAAGGCGCGCCGGCCACGGTCCCCAGCGTGATGACAATGATTTCGGCCGACAGGACAAAGTCGGTGCGGATCGCGCCCTGGATCTTGCTTTTTTCCAGCGCGACCAGATCGACCTCGGGCGTGGCCAGCGCCGCGATCACCTGCGCGTGTTCGCCCTCCTCGTCGGCGTCATCGTGCAGCCATTTGTGCGCCAGCTTTTCGATCCCCTCGAAACACAGGTAGGCCCCGCCCAGCATCAGCAGTGGCGTCACCGCCCAGGGGATCAGCGCGCTGATGGCCAGCGCCGTCGGGACCAGGATCAGCTTGTTACGCAGCGATCCCTTGGCGACAGCCCACACCACCGGCAACTCGCGCTCGGCCCGGACTCCGGAGACCTGTTCGGCATTCAGGGCAAGGTCGTCGCCGAGCACGCCGGCGGTTTTCTTGGCGGCGACCTTGGTCATCAAGGCGACATCGTCGAGGATGGAGGCGATATCGTCGATCAGGGCAAACAGACTGGTTGCGGCCACAATAGCTTCCTTCGAAAGTGAAAAACGGCAGGCCTGCAGTGTAGGCGAAGCGCGCCGCAAACTGCCGGCCGGCGACAAATCTTGCAGCGGAATTCTGTGGTGTAATTGGCGTCGGAATATTTTCCGGCCCGCTGTCACTTCCACAAAGAACCGATGAATCCATTCAAACTGTGCGCCCTGCTCTGGCTCGGCGGTTGCGCGATCGCGCCGCCACCCGCGCGCGTCGATGCCGGCGTCGCCCCCGGCTGGAGTGCGCCCTTGCCGCATCAGGGCAGCCTCACCGACCTGACCCGCTGGTGGCAGCAACAAGGCGATCCGCTGCTGGTGCAACTGATCGATGCCGGCCAGGCAGTCAGCCCGAGCGTGGCCTCGGCCGCCGCCCGCATCAGCCAGGCGCGCGCCGTGCAAGTGAGCGCATCGGCCGCCCTGGTACCGGCACTCAATGCCACCGCCAGCGGCAGCCGCAACAGCGCCCAGCCCGGCATCCCGCTCAGCACGACGGTTCAAGGTGCGCTGCAGGCATCATGGGAAATCGATGTCTTCGGCGCACGCCGTTTTGCGCAGGACAGCGCCCGGGCCAGACTCGATGGTGCGCAAGCCGGCTGGCATGATGCGCGGGTATCGGTCGCGGCTGACATCGCCAATCAGTATTACGGTCTGCGTGCCTGCCAGCGACTGCTGGAGGTCACCCGCGCCGATGCGGCCTCGCGCACGGAGACTGCGCGCTTGTCGCAGCTCAGTGCCACGGCCGGCTTCACCGCGCCGGCCACAGCCGCACTGGCACGCGCCAGCGCCGCCGAAGCCAGCGGCCGCGTCACGCAACAGCAAGCCCAGTGCGACATCGGTATCAAGACGCTGGTGGCACTGACGGCGGTGGCCGAACCCGACTTGCGCCAGCAACTGGGCGACCTCACACCGGCCGCTTTGTTCACACCGATCGCCATCACCAGCCTGCCGGCCGCAACGCTACGCCAGCGTCCCGATGTCTTCAATGCCGAGCGCGAAGTCGCTGCCGCCAGTGCCGCGGTCGGTAACGCGCAGGCGCAACGCTATCCGCGCCTGACGCTGGGCGGCTCGGTCGGTGCCGGTGCGTTTCGTGCGGTGGGCGTAACCACCGAAGCACCGACCTGGGCCATCGGCCCGCTGGCTGTATCGCTGCCGCTGTTCGATGCCGGCACGCGCGTGGCCAATATCGATGCCGCCCGCGCCAGTTACGACGAAGCGGTCGTGCTGTACCGGGCGCGGGTGCGGCAGGCCGTGCGCGAGGTCGAGGAAGCACTGGTCAATCTCGACAGCACGGCGCGCCGCAGCGACGATGCCGCGCGCGCAGTCGATGGATATCGCCTGTCGTTCAATGGCACCGAAAACCGCTACCGCAGCGGCCTGGCCAGCCTGGTCGAACTCGAGGATGCGCGCCGCTTTCGCCTGGCCGCCGAGCTGAACCAGGTAGCGCTGCAGCAGCAACGCAATGCCGCGTGGATCGCGCTGTATCGCGCCGCCGGTGGCGGCTGGCGTGCACCCGATGCATCGAACAGCGCCTCCAACGATTCAACAGACACACCGAAAGACCCGACATGACGAACCGCTTGCCCCTGTTTTTACTGGCGCTGCTGTGCAGCGCCAGCACCCTCGCCGCCGACAAGCCCGCCACCGGCCCCACGCCGGCGCTTAGCGTGACCACCGCCCATGCAACGCGCGCCAGCCTGCCGATGCGTCTGTCGGCCAACGGCAATATCGCTGCCTGGCAAGAGGCCGTCATTGGCAGCGAATCGAACGGCTTGCGCCTGGTCGAGGTGAAGGTCAATGTCGGTGACGCGGTGCAGGCCGGCCAGCTGCTGGCGCGCTTTTCGGATGAATCGATCAACGCCGATGTCGCCCAGGCGCGCGCCAGCCTGATGGAAGCCGAAGCCAGTGCCGCCGATGCCAGCGGCAATGCCGCCCGCGCCCGTACGCTGCAGGATACCGGCGCGCTCAGTGCGCAGCAGATCAACCAGTACCTGACGACGGAACAGACGGCCAAGGCCCGTGTTGCATCTGCCAAAGCCACGCTTGAAGTTCAGCAAGTGCGACTGCGTCATACCCGTCTGGTGGCACCTGACAGCGGCATTATCTCGGCGCGCACCGCCACGGTCGGTTCGGTGGTGCCGGCCGGGTCCGAATTGTTCCGGATGATCCGTCAGGGCCGGCTTGAATGGCGTGCCGAAGTCATCGCCGCTGAACTCGGTCGCATTCGTCCCGGCATGGGGGTCAGCGTGGTGGCGGCCAACGGCAGCACGCTGACCGGCAAGGTCCGCATGATCGCGCCGACCGTCGATTTGCAGACGCGCACCGCGCTGGTCTATGTCGACCTGCAAGCAGCCAGCGGCAAGACCGCACCGGCCCGGGCCGGCATGTTTGCACGCGGCGATTTCGCGCTCGGTAACTCGACCGCGCTGACGGTGCCGCAGCAGGCGGTGGTGGTACGCGACGGCTTCAGCTATGTGTTCCGGCTCAATGCCGACCAGCATGTGAGTCAGCTCAAGGTGACACCCGGCAGGCGGCTGGCCGAACGCATCGAATTGCTCGATGGCGTCACGCCGGAGATGGCGCTGGTAATCACCGGTGCCGGTTTCCTCAATGACGGCGATCTGGTGCGCCAGGTCAGCGCCGCCGCAGCCCGATAGCCACCAAGGATACCGCGTGAATTTTTCCGCTTTCTCGATCAAGAACCCGATCCCCGCGATCATGCTGTTCGTGTTGCTGACCCTGGCCGGCGTGCTGTCGTTTCGCGACAGCGCCGTGCAGGATTTTCCGGACATCGAACTGCCCATCGTCACGGTCAGCGCGTCGTTGCCGGGCGCGGCACCGGCCCAGCTCGAAACCGAAGTCGCCCGCAAGATCGAAGACTCGGTGGCGACGCTGCAAGGCATCAAGAATATCTACACCAAGGTGCTCGATGGTGCGGTCACGGTGACGGTCGAGTTCGTGCTCGAAAAGCCGCTGGCCGAAGCCGTCAATGATGTCCGTGATGCGGTGGCGCGAGTCCGCGCCGACCTGCCCAGCGAGCTGCGCGATCCATCGGTGACAAAGACCTCGACCGCCGGCCGCGTCGTGCTGACCTTTGTCGCATCGGCCGCGTCGGGCTCGGCGCTGGACCAGCAGGAACTGAGCTGGTTCGTCGACAACACGGTCTCGAAACGCATGCTCAGTATTCGCGGCGTCGGTGCCGTCAAGCGTGTCGGTGGAGTCAACCGCGAAGTGCGGGTGGAGCTCGATGCCGCGCGCATGGCGGCGCTGAAAGTGACCGCAGTGGAAGTGTCGCGCCGCTTGCGGCTGGTGCAGCAGGAGGCACCGGGCGGACGCGGTGATGTCAGCGGTGCCGAGCAGTCGGTGCGCACTATTGCGACCGTGCAGAGTGCCGCCGAGCTGGCGCAGCTCGATATTCCGCTGACTGATGGCCGCCATATCCAGCTCGATCAGGTAGCCCGCGTCATCGATACCGTGGCCGAACCGCGCTCATTGGCGACGCAGGACGGAAAGCGCGTGGTCGGCTTTGAAATTTTCCGCACCAAGGGTGCCAGCGAACTCGACATTGCGCGCGATGCGCGTGCAGCGGTCACCGAACTGCAGGCAGCGCATCCGACCATCCTCCTCAAACAGGTGATCGACAACGCCCGCCCGGTCCAGGAAAACTTCGACGGCTCGATGGAGTTGCTGTACGAAGGCGCGTTACTGGCGG
>AEPR01000463.1 GCA_000195205.2 Oxalobacteraceae bacterium IMCC9480
CGAGCAAGCCGGCCTGACGCAAAAAGCGCCGACGTGCCAGATACACGGACTCCGCCGTGATCTCGCTCGGAAAAATGGCGGCAGGTCGCCGGATCAGCATCGCGCGCCTGCCTGGTTAATTGGATGGCAGATGCGGCAGCGCGAACGGCTGCGCCGGGCTAGTCAGCGCCTGCGTGAAGGCGACGATCGCACTGGCCTCCTCCGCACTGAGCGCCAGCGGCTTCATGTTCGGCGACAGGTTGTTCTTGCTGACACCGCCACGGTTGTAATGCGCCATCACATCGGCCAGCGATCGCGCCGACCCATCATGAAAATACGGTGCGGTCAGGCTGATATCGCGCAGGGTCGGCGTCTTGAACGCACCCTTCAACGCAGCCACCGGCTTGATGGCATAGCGACCGACGTCCGGATTGACCTTGTCGTCCGAGGCCAGGCCGATGTTATGGAAGCCGCCATCGGTAAAGTTCGGGGCCTGGTGACAGGCGATGCAATTGCCTTTGCCGGCGTCACTGAACAAGCGGAAACCGATGATTTGCTGACGTGTCATGGCTTTCTCGTCGCCCTGCAACCAGCGATCAAACGGCGAATTGCTGCTGGTGATGGTGCGCTCGAACGAGGCGATGCCCTTGGCCACGGTGGTCCGGTCGATGGCCTCGCCGGGATATGCCCGCGCAAACATGTCCTTGTAGGTCGGCTCGGCATTGAGCCATTTGAACAGCGCCGTCAGGTCCATCGCCATTTCGTCCATCGATTCCATCGGACCGAGCGCCTGGTCTTCCAGCGAGGACTTGCGACCGTCCCACATCTGCAGCGTGTTGTACGCGGTATTGGTGATGGTCGGGGTAGCGCGACCGAGCACCTTGCTCTTGTTGCCCTTGGCGGTCGGCAAGCCATCCGACCAGCCCATCATCGGGCTGTGGCAACTGGCACAGGACAAGTTGCCGTCCGACGACAGACGCGGATCGAAAAACAGTGCCTTGCCCAGCTCGACACGCGCCGGCGTCACCTGGTTATCTGCCGGTGCGACCGGATTCGCCGGGAGCAACCACTTGTGGTCTTCCTTGCCCGGTTTGAGGAGATAGTCTGCAGCTAGCGCTTGGCCGGTGATCGTCAACGAGACGACAACGGCGGCAAAAATGGCGAACCTGTTCGTGATTTTCATTGACTGACCCATGACATGTGAGTGTTGACAGAAGTATCCCGGCACCCGATCCGAGCCGTTGCCAACGGCTTTTTCGGCAAGATCGGATTCCTGCTGGAAACCTTACCTCATGGGAAAAAATTGCTTAGTTGTATTTTCATAAAAGTAACTATTGGTTACGTAGATGGAACAATGCTTGGAATAAATAGCGCCAAGCTAAGTGCGCTACACAACTGAAAGCCCGGCCCGCATCCTTTACGCTCACGGCATGGCGAGGCGGCAGACCCTCGTACTCCATCGCAATGAAGCGCCTGTTCGAGCGCTCTTTTTCCGGACATATCCATGGTGAATATTTTCAGAAGTCTGTGGCTGGGCAGTGCCCGCAAACTCGGTACTCTGCAGCGCAAGCAAACCCGCAAGATCGTCAGCAAGCTGTTCGAAGCCGCCACTCCGGCCGCCCCGAAAGCCAAAAAACCGCGTCGACCATCCACCGGCAA
Organism: Oxalobacteraceae bacterium IMCC9480; assembly: GCA_000195205.2. GTDB lineage: Bacteria > Pseudomonadota > Gammaproteobacteria > Burkholderiales > Burkholderiaceae_D > Actimicrobium. The sequence goes on from AEPR01000463.1 coordinate 1,639, forward strand.
AGCCACCGGCAAACCCTCCGTCGTGCGTCCGCCGGGCGGTGGCATCTGGGGTCGCTCGACCTTTACCGCCGGCCTCGAGGATGTCGCCAGTGGCATCGTCGCCGGTAAACGCATGGAGTACTGGCTCTACCGGCCCGCCGGCATGCGTGCCGATGCGACGCTGCCGCTGGTGGTGATGCTGCATGGCT
>AEPR01000462.1 GCA_000195205.2 Oxalobacteraceae bacterium IMCC9480
GCCACCGAAACCCCAGTCCTTGTGATCAGGACGGTCGTAGACCAGTACGTCGGCACTTTGCAGCGTACCGAGCTGATGGTAATAAAGCTTCTGGAAATAATTCGTGTCGGCCAGCTTGGTCGCTTCGTTGGGCGCATCGTAACGGCTATAAAAAAACCCCTTGCCGTCCTTGCTCCACGACGCGCCGGAAAACTTCACCCATTGCAATTCGTCGGCCAGGTCCTTGCCGCTATCGATATCGCGGATCTTCCAGCTATTCCAGTCCGATCCGGATGCGGCCGTGCCGTAGGCCAGATAACGGCCATCCGGACTGACCGCCATGCCCGCAAGCGCGACCGTGCCGTCGGCCGACAGCGTGTTCGGATCCAGCAGCAGACGCGGCGTGGCATCCAGCTCAGCCATCGTGTAGAGCACGGCCTGGCTTTGCAGGCCATCGTTGCGGCTGATGAAATAGCGTCCGCCCTCGCGGAACGGCACACTGAAACGCTCGTAATTCCAGAGCGTCGTCAGCCGTTCCCTGATGGCGCTGCGGGCAGGAATCTGCGCCAGATAGGATTGTGTCAGCTGGTTTTGCGCAGCGATCCAGTCCTGCGTGGCGGCGCTGTTACCGTCTTCCAGCCAGCGGTATGGATCGGCTACTTTGACGCCGTGATAGTCATCGACCTGATCGACAGTTTTGCTGACCGGGTAGGTCATCGGCGAGCCGCCCGGACACTGCTGCGCGAAGGCGCCCTGCATCGACATGACTGACGCCAGCACGACCGCGTGGCCGAGCGGCCGGATCACGCAGTGACCTGTACGCCGCGCCAGAAAGCGACGTAGCCGGCGATCTGTTTGGCCGCGTCCTTGGGTTCCGGATAGAACCACGCAGCATCGGCATTGACCTTGCCGTCGACGACCACGTCGTAATAACTGGCCGTGCCTTTCCAGCCGCAGACGGTGTGCTTGTCACTCGGTGCCAGATACTGCTGATGGACGGCAGCAAGCGGGAAGTAGGTCGTGCCCTCGACCAGTTCGATGGCGGACGATTCGGCTTGCGCAATGACTGCGCCGTTCCAGGTAGCGGTTGGCATGGTGGCTCCGTGAGTGTGGTGGATGATGGGTGAGCAAAAATAACACACGCCACGACGCCGTGCAGGCACGCGCCGGAACCACGCTCCTGCACGACTTTTATTTGTTTTCGAAGACCCATTGCAGCAGCGCGTCCTGCGCTTCAGCACCGCGCGCAGCGTTCGGATCATTGATCAGGCAGACCACCGCAAACTGTTTGCCGGAGGCCGCTTGCACATAGCCGGCGATACTGCGCACATCCTGCAGGCTGCCGGTCTTGATGTGGGCGTGACCGGACACGCCCTCGAAGCGCAAGCGCTTGCGCATCGTGCCGTCGTAGCCGACCAGCGGCAGTGACGAGACGAATTCCGGCATCGTCGGTGCGCGGTAAGCGGCCGTCAGCAACGCGCCCAGCGTGCGCGATGAAATCCGTTCGAGCCGCGACAGGCCGGCACCGTTTTCCAGCACCAGGCCGCTCGCATCGATCTGCCTGGTCGCGAGCCAGCCCGCGATGGCACTGCGACTGGCTGCGATGCTGGCCGGCTGCAGCTGCACCGTGCTGCCCAGCGTCAGGAACAACTGGCGCGCCATCACGTTATTGCTGAACTTGTTGACGTCCCGGATCAGCTCGGGCATGGACGGCGATTCCCACTGCGCCACTGCCACCGCATCCGTCGTCACGACACCATCGATAACGCTGCCGTCGAACGTGCCTCCCAGCTCGGTCCAGAGCTGGCGAAAAACCAGTTCCAGATAGCGGTTCCGGCTCAGCTGATACGGCGATAGTTGCCAGGATTTTTCACCGCAACCGAGCGCATACGGGCCATCGAAACTGGCACCGGCAGGATCGAGCGTGGCACTGATCGCCGTGCGCCAGTCGCCGATGCATTCGCCGCTGGTGAGCTGGGGCGGACGTATCGCATAAGCGCTCAGCGCCGGATCCAGCCTGACCTTCACCACGCCCTGCGCGCGGTCCGGCATGAAGCTCACTGCCAGTGCACGGAAATTAAGCAGTAGTGCATCGGGACCAACGTTGTAGGCCTTGAGCGGATCGCCATCAAACAGCGCAGGATCAATCACCGTGTCATCGAAGGCGCTGCGATCGAGCACCAGGTTGCCGCGGATGTCACGCACGCCCTGCGCGCGGATCTTGCGCAAAAATAGCCAGAAATTTTCGATGACAAGTTTGGGGTCACCGCTACCGCGCAAGATCAGATCGCCTTGCAGCAGCCCACCTTGCAGCGTGCCGCGCCGGTAAGCTTCGGTAGTAAAGCTATAGGTCGGACCCAACAAATCGAGGGCCGCACTGGTAGTCAGCAACTTCATTGTCGACGCCGGATTGAGCGGCAGCTCGGAATTGAGGCTGAGCACGTTGCGACCACTCGCCATATCGACCACCTCGATGCCGATACCCGAAGGCGCAATTCCCGCGCGCTTGAAGGCCGCCGCGACCGGTGCCGGCAATCCGGCATGTGCTGTACCTGCAAGCAACAAAGTAAGCAGCACGACTTGGAGTCTCATCAGAATTCGCATAGCATTGCAACCATCTCGCCAGATAAACATAAGCACCGATTATCCCATGCGCCACTCGCCGTCTGATCAAGGAAACCCTATGCACTCCGCTCCACTCGCCGCTGACGATATGCTGGCACTGGATAACCAGTTCTGCTTCGCGCTGTATTCTGCCTCACTGGCGATGACCAAGACCTACAAACCCTTCCTTGAAAAACTCGGCATCACGTATCCGCAATATCTGGTGATGCTGGTGCTCTGGCAAAAAGACGATGTGCTGGTCAAGCATATCGGCGAAAAACTCTTCCTCGATTCAGGCACGCTGACACCGTTGCTCAAGCGGCTCGAAGCGCTGGAACTGGTCATCCGCACGCGTGACGATATCGACGAGCGCCAGGTTCGCATCACCCTGTCCCGCGAAGGCCGCCTGCTCAAACGTAAAGCCCAGGGCATACCGCAGCAAGTCGTCTGCGCCAGCGGCAAGACCCCGACCACGCTGATCGGCATGCGTTCGCAATTGTTGCAGGTCCGGGATGGCCTGATCAACAGCAACGAGTAACAATTTAAATTGCCATCAATTAAATTGCACGCAATCTAATTGTGAGTTAGACTCAGGCACGCCATCGAACCCGATGCCTCTCTTTTCACTATTGGAAAAACCATGCAAATCATCTATACCGCAGAAGCGACCTCTACCGGCGGCCGTGAAGGCCGTTCGATCAGCAGCGACAAGCATATCGACCTGAAGCTGAGCACACCGAAAGAAATGGGCGGCGCCGGCGGTGACGGTACCAACCCCGAGCAATTGTTCGCAGCCGGTTATTCGGCCTGCTTCATCGGTGCAATGAAATTCGTCGGCAATGCCACCAAGGTCGCCGTCCCTGCGGATACCTCAATCCACGCCGAAGTCGGCATCGGCCCGAACGACAAGGGCGGCTTCGGCATCGCCGTGACGCTCAATATCAGCATCCCCGGCATGGACAAGGCCGCGGCGCAAACGCTGGTCGACAAGGCACATGAAGTTTGCCCTTACTCGAACGCTACCCGCGGCAATGTGGATGTGAAGATCGTTCTGGTTTGATGTGACGTAAAAGTTAGCGCTGAAGGCTGGTCCCGGAAAAATTTCCGCGACCAGCCTTTTTGCATTCTGACCGGACGACATCCCGCCTTCGCAAAGCGACGCCGGCGCTTCGTTGTTATCCGCTCAGGATTTTTCGCTTCCTTGAACCAGGCTTGTTGCATGACTCGACGCGCTGGTGCATCGTCTGCTAGGGTAACCAGGAGTAGTTAATCGAAACCACTCCTCTTCTGACGATTTCACTTTTTTCCGGAGTTCATCCATGCTTTTCAAGCTCACCTTCGTCGTCCTCACCGCTGCCGCATTAGGCGCATGCGCATCAAAAACCACTGCACCATCCTCATCGAACGCCACCGGACAGACCGACAGCAAAACCGCAAAAGCAAAAGACGACATCATCGGCACTATTCTTCCCGGCAGCAAATTCGCCAAGCTCAAGATCGGCATGGACATGTCGCAAGTACAGGCCCTGATCAAGATGCCGGATGACATGAAGCGCTACGAATCCGGCAAACGCTGGATACCGTTTTATTTCGGGGATGATGCGCAACGCATGGAAACCTACTACGAAGGCGAAGGCTGCCTGACCTACACCGGCGGCGGCGTTTTTGGCGGCGTTGGCGGGCAACTGATCAGGATCCATGCCGACAAGACCAAGGCTTGCTTCAGCTAGCGGCAAGCGTTTGCGGCTTCGGCCTCACTCCGGGTCAGCACGAAAAAATGGCAGAGCCTGACGCAAGTCCGGCTCTGCCATTTTTTTAACGCGACTGCTGACACCGCGCGCGCCCTCCGGCAGCAATTGCCGATCACTCTTTCTCACCGACCGCGCTTGAAAAACAAGGATGTCGCCCATATACTTAGCACTCGTCGGGAGAGAGTGCTAACAACTTCCCCGGCGTTCCACTTTTCTGGTGCGGTAATGCTGCGCAGTGAAGTCACCTTTGCAGCAGTATTGCCGCAAAACAATCGTAACCAACTGAACTTTAAGGAGTTTTCATGAACCTTCGTCCATTGCACGATCGCGTCATCGTCAAACGCCTCGACCAGGAAACAAAAACTGCGTCCGGCCTCATCATCCCTGAAGCAGCCGCTGAAAAACCGGATCAAGGCGAAGTACTCGCCGTCGGTAACGGCAAGATTCTCGAAGATGGCAAAGTTCGTCCGCTGGATGTCAAAGTCGGCGACCGCGTTTTGTTCGGCAAGTATTCGGGCCAGGCAGTCAAGATCGCCGGCGACGAACTGCTGGTCATGCGCGAAGAAGACATCATGGCAATCGTTCAAAAGTGATGCCGCTGGCCGGTCATCATGACCGGCCACCTGTGTCCTGCGTTGTGCGGCCCAGCCGCGGCAGCGCAATTCCAACTGAATTCAAGGAGCTATAAACATGGCAGCTAAAGAAGTTATTTTCGGCGACGCCGCCCGTGCACGCATGGTCGAAGGCGTCAACATCCTGGCCAACGCAGTCAAGGTCACCCTGGGCCCTAAAGGCCGTAACGTCGTGCTGGAGCGCTCGTTCGGCGCCCCGACCGTGACCAAGGATGGTGTCTCGGTCGCCAAGGAAATCGAACTCAAAGACAAGCTCATGAACATGGGCGCGCAAATGGTCAAGGAAGTTGCTTCCCGCACCAGCGACAACGCCGGCGACGGCACCACGACAGCGACCGTGCTGGCACAGGCGATTGTCCGCGAAGGCATGAAGTTCGTTGCCGCCGGCATGAACCCGATGGATCTCAAGCGCGGCATCGACAAGGCTGTTGCAGCCACCGTCGAAGAGCTGGCCAAGATCGCCAAGCCATGCACCACGACCAAAGAAATCGCTCAAGTTGGCGCGATCTCGGCGAACTCGGACTACTCGATCGGCGAGCGTATCGCTGAAGCGATGGAAAAAGTCGGCAAGGAAGGCGTCATCACTGTTGAAGACGGCAAATCCCTGAACGACGAACTCGACATCGTCGAAGGCATGCAGTTCGACCGCGGCTACCTGTCCCCGTACTTCATCAACAATCCAGAGAAGCAAACCGCGACACTGGACAGCCCGTTCATCCTGCTGTGCGACAAAAAAATCTCCAACATCCGTGACCTTCTTCCGGTGCTGGAACAAGTCGCCAAGGCCGGTCGTCCACTGCTGATCATCGCAGAAGACATCGAAGGCGAAGCGCTGGCAACCCTGGTGGTCAACAACATCCGCGGCATCCTGAAGACCTGCGCTGTCAAGGCCCCGGGTTTTGGCGATCGTCGTAAAGCCATGCTCGAAGACATCGCTATCCTCACCGGTGGTCAAGTCATCGCTGAAGAAGTCGGCCTGACACTGGAAAAGATCACGCTGGAAGATCTGGGCCAAGCCAAGCGTATCGAAATCGGCAAGGAAAACACCACCATCATCGACGGCGCCGGTCAGGCTGTGGCGATCGAAGCGCGCGTCAAGCAAGTGCGTGTGCAGATCGAAGAAGCGACCTCGGACTACGACCGTGAAAAACTGCAAGAGCGCGTGGCCAAATTGGCCGGCGGTGTTGCAGTGATCAAGGTTGGCGCTGCCACCGAAGTCGAAATGAAAGAAAAGAAAGCCCGCGTCGAAGATGCACTGCACGCTACCCGCGCTGCCGTGGAAGAAGGCATTGTTCCAGGCGGCGGCGTTGCCCTGCTGCGCGCACGTGCCAACATCAAGGTCAAAGGCGACAACGCTGACCAGGACGCCGGTATCAAGATCGTCCTGCGCGCCATGGAAGAGCCACTGCGCATGATCGTGCAAAACGCCGGCGAAGAAGCCTCCGTTGTTGTTGCACGCGTCCTCGAAGGCACGGGTAACTACGGTTACAACGCCGCCAACGGCACCTACGGCGACATGGTCGAAATGGGTGTTCTGGATCCAGCCAAGGTCACGCGTTCGGCACTGCAAAATGCAGCCTCGATCGCATCGCTGATGCTGACAACCGACTGCATGGTCTGCGAACTGGCCGAAGACAAGCCAGCCGGCGGCATGGGCGGCGGCATGGGCGGCATGGGCGGCATGGGTGGTATGGACGGCATGATGTAATGTCGGCCGGCAGGATGGCGTTGCAACTGACGCCAAGCTGCCACGCAAGAAATTAAAAAGCCTGCAAGGTGGCCACCTTGCAGG
>AEPR01000461.1 GCA_000195205.2 Oxalobacteraceae bacterium IMCC9480
GGGTCGGTGGCGCGCGAAAGAAAGGCAACGAACGCGGCCGAGCCGAGCCCGGTGCTGCCGAAGGCTTCGAACGCGATCACGGTGCCGAGTACCAGCGGATCGGGCCCGACATAGGCCAGCCACGCAAAGCCGAGCACGGCCACCGCCTGGATCGCACCGAACACCCACAACCCGCGATTGATGCCGAGCTTGAGCATCCAGATGCCGCCGACGATACCGCCGGCCAGACTGGCCCACAGACCGGTGGTTTTGGCGATGACGCCGATCTGGGTCATGCTGAAACCGAGGTCGAGATAGAACTTGGTCGATAGCGCCGTGGCCATGCTATCGCCCAGCTTGAACAGGAAAATGAAGGCCAGAATCCACAACGCATGACGCCAACCATCGCGCGCAATGAACTCGCGAAACGGCAGCGTTACTGCTTGTGCCAGGTTCTTGGGCGGCTCGCCGTATTGCGCCGGTTCCTTGACCAGCAGCGTGCACAACAAACCGGGCAGCATGAACGAGGCGGTGATCCAGAACACCGGTTCCCACGGCATCCGGTCAGCGAGGATCAGCGACAGCGCACCCGGCACCATGCTGGCGACCTTGTAGGCATTGACGTAGACCGCCGCGCCTAGTCCCTGCTGGTTGTCGGGCAGGACTTCCCGCCGGTAGGCATCGACCACGATGTCCTGGCTGGCCGATAGGAACGCGACCAGGCTGGCCATCGCCGCAATCAGCGAAATCTGCGTCAGCGGATCGAGCATGCCCATCGTGCCGATGGCTACGAACAGCGCTGCCTGCGTGAGCGCCATCCAGCCGCGCCGGCGGCCGAGCGAACCGAACTGATAGCGGTCCATCAACGGCGACCAGAGGAATTTCCAGGTGTACGGAAACATCACCAGCGCGAACAGCCCCAGCGCCTTGACGTTCAAGCCGGAGGTGGCCAGCCAGGCTTGCAGCAGGTACAGCAGGATGAATAGCGGCAGGCCGGAGCTGAAGCCGAACACCAAGATCGCCAGCATGCGGCGGTTCATGTATTCGCGCCAACCGGCGTGGAGAGTCGTCATCAGGTGCTACCGGTTTTCTTGAGGCGGAACACCGCCAGATTGCCGCGCCAGTTCGGCAGGAAACGCACCGGACGACCATCGTGCAGCGACACGCATTCGAGGACATCGAGGCCGACCTGGTTGGCCAGTTCCTCGAAATCCTTGATCGTTGCGCAGCGCAGGTTGGGCGTGTCGTACCACTCGTACGGCAGGGTTTTCGAGACCGGCATGCGACCGCGCAGCAAGGCCAGCCGATGCGGCCAGTAAGCAAAGTTCGGGAACGAGACGATCGCTTCGCGACCGACCCGGGCGATATCGGTCAGCACGCCTTCGACGTTCTTCATCATCTGCAGGGCCGACAGGCACAGCACCGTATCGAAGGCGCTGTCGGCAAACATCGCCAGGCCGGCTTCCATGTCCTGCTGGATCACCGAGACCCCGCGCGCGATGCATTCGGGGATCTTGTCATCGTCGATTTCGACGCCGTAGCCGTGGCACTGCTTGTCGGTTTGCAGGTAGTCGAGCATGACGCCGTCGCCGCAGCCGAGGTCGAGCACTTCGGTGTCGGCGCGCACCCAATGGGCGATGAAGGCGAGGTCGGGACGCAGGGCGCTGAGTTCATTGAAATTCATGCGCGGCTTTCGGACTCAAGGGTGTTCCAGACATTCTGGTAGTAGGCACGGACCACGTTCATGTAGCGCGCGTCTTCCTGCAGGAAGGCATCGTGGCCATGCGGCGCATCGATTTCGGCATAGGTAACGCGGCGACGATTGTTGACCAGCGCCTGCACCATTTCGCGGCTGCGTTCGGGGGCGAAGCGCCAGTCGGTCTGAAAAGATACCAGCAGGAATTCGGCGCTGGTCTTGGCCAGGGCTTTGGTCAGATCGCCGCCATACGCGCGCGCCGGATCGAAATAATCGAGCGCCTTGGTGATCAGCAGATAGGTGTTGGCATCGAAGTACTGGGCGAACTTGTCGCCCTGGTAGCGCAGGTAGGATTCGATTTCGAAATCGACGCCGAAGCCGAACTGGTATTCGCCGGAACGCAGGTCGCGGCCGAATTTTTCGGCCATGTCATCATCCGACAGATACGTGATGTGGCCGACCATGCGCGCCACGCGCAAACCGTTTTTCGGCACCACGCCGTGCGCGTAAAAATCGCCGCCATGGAAATCCGGATCGGTCAGGATGGCCTGGCGGGCAACGTCATTGAAGGCGATATTCTGGGCCGACAGTTTTGGCGTCGAGGCCACCACCACGCAGTGACGCAGGCGCTGCGGAAACAGCAGGCTCCAAGCCAGCGCCTGCATGCCGCCTAGCGAACCGCCCATGACGGCGGCGAATTGCACGATGCCGAGCGCATCGGCCAGGCGGGCTTGCGCCTGTACCCAGTCTTCGACGGTAACGACCGGGAAGCGCGCGCCGTAGGGTTTGCCGGTGGCCGGATCGGGATGCATCGGGCCGGTCGAACCGAAGCATGATCCGAGGTTGTTGACGCCGATGACGAAGAAGCGGTCAGTATCGACCGGCTTGCCGGGACCGACCATGTTGTCCCACCAGCCCGGATTGACCGGCGCGCCGTTGGCATCGGCATGCAGGCCGGCGACATGGTGCGAGGCGTTCAGCGCATGGCAGACCAGCACGGCGTTGGTGCGGGCGGCATTGAGGGTGCCGTAGGTTTCATAGGTCAGTGCGTAGCCGGCCAGCGACGCGCCGCTTTGCAGCGGCAGCGGGGTCGGAAAATGCATCGATTGCGGGGTGACGATTCCGAGGGATTTCATGATGGACAGCGCGCGGTTGCCGGGGGCAGCCGCCGTGAAACTCCTTGCATGACAGTGAACGGGGGCGAGCGGGGACGAGAGGCTGCGACGCAATAAAAAAGCCCGATGGGCGATTCGGGCTAAGGGTGGGCTTGGGATGCAAGCGCGCTTTAGCCGTATTTTTTACGCGCCCGCAAGCTGATCTCAAATCGGCGCCAAGGGCAAAGAATAACCAAGTCGTTGGAGCGCGTCAAACGCCCTGCCATGAACGCCGGTAACGTGCGCCGCTCACCATCCCTTAGTAGGGTGGGCACAGGGTCATCGTGCCC
>AEPR01000460.1 GCA_000195205.2 Oxalobacteraceae bacterium IMCC9480
CGACAAGCTCAGGCCGAACGGTTGGAGGGGTAGTCAATCAACGCTATCCGGATAGGCGGTCAATCAACCGCATCCGGAACAGCGATCCCGCTTCGCCTTAAGGCATCGCCGGTGACACCCGCCAGATCGCGTTCCCCACATCATCAGCCACCAGCAAAGCCCCCTTGCGATCAATCGTCACACCAACCGGCCGGCCGCGCGCTTCGCCGTCGGCATTCAGAAATCCGGTCAGCACGTCTTGCGGCATGCCGTTCGGTTTGCCATCGGTGAACGGTACGTAGACCACCTTGTAGCCACTGGCCGGCTTGCGATTCCATGAACCGTGCTGGCCTACAAACGCACCGCCAAGGTATTTTTTCGGCAGCAATGTGCTCTCGTTGAAGGTCAGGCCCAGCGAGGCAGTATGCGAACCCATCGCGTAGTCCGGCACCAGTGCCGTGGCGACCAGGTCGGGGCGCTGCGGCGAGACGCGGACGTCCACACGCTGACCGTAGTAGCTGTAAGGCCAGCCGTAAAAGCCGCCATCCTTGAACGAGGTGATGTAGTCCGGCACCAGGTTATTACCCAGTTCGTCGCGCTCGTTGACCGCAGTCCAGAGGGCGCCGGTTTTCGGCTCCCAGCCAAGGCCGTTCGGATTGCGCAAGCCGGTGGCAAAGACGCGCGACTTGCCGCTGGCCGGGTCGATTTCCAGGATGGCGGCGCGGCGATCTTCCTTCTCGATGCCGTTTTCGGCGACATTGCTGTTCGAGCCGACCGTCGCATACAGCAGCTTGCCGTCGGGGCTGGCCAGGATGTTCTTGGTCCAGTGGTGGTTGATCTCGCCGGCCGGCAGGTCGGCGACCTTCATGCCGGGCTCGGTGATTTCGGTTGCGCCGCTGGTGTACTTGAAGCGCATCACGGCATCAGTGTTGGCGACATACAGGTCGTTACCGATCAGCGCCATGCCGAACGGCGAATTCAGGCCGGACAGGAAGACCGAGCGCGTTTCGGCGACACCATCACCATTGGTGTCACGCAGCAGCACGATGCGGTTCGCGCTGGTCACGCCGGCACCGGCGCGTTTCATTACGACACCCATGACAAAATTCTTGATGGTGGCGACGAATCCGGACGGCTTGTCGGTACCGGCGGGTGTATTGGTCTCGGCAACCAGGACATCACCGTTCGGCAGCACGTACAACCAGCGCGGATGGTCCAGACCGGTGGCGTAAGCGTTGACTGCCAGGCCCGCAGCCGGAGTCGGTGCAGCACCCAGCGGCCAGCCTTTGGCGCTGGCGACGTTGACGGTCGGAATCAGGTTTTTGGTTGGCTCCGGCAGCATCGGATTGGGGCCGTAGCCGGGATCGACGCCCAGGTCGGCAGCGTGGATGAGCGGGCTGTAGAGCAGTGCAATCAGCAAAGGCAGACGCAATGGCAGGGTTCGGTACATTGTCATGGAAACTCTCTTTCTGGGACAGGAACGGGTGGGGACAGGATAGCCGCGCCTTCAATGGCGCGCTTGGACGCACTGCTGGCCATCCGGCAGGAGCGGCGCGGATCGCCCATCAAGGCGCGTAATTCGTCGATGCTCAATCGGCTGGCGTCACGCATCAGGATCAGGATGGTACCTGTCACGGGGCGACGCCCTTCGCGGATTTCTGCGATCAGCGCCACGGAAATATGGAGCGCCTTCGACAGCTCGGCATCACTGTGCAAATGCAGTTTCTGCTTGAGCGCGCTCAGCAGTCTGTTCGCGTCGTACTGGTGGTGACTCAACATTATCGATCACTGATGATTAAATACCGGCGAGCATACGCATCCGTGTCCACGCCGTATGTTCAATGGCGCACATAGCGAGCTTGAATTCCCGGCGTAGCGTCACGGTCCGGTTGCGCGCAAGTAATCAAGCTGTCACGATCCGGCAGTTATGATGCGGCAGCAACCCCGCCATTTACGAGAAACCGGACGCATGATGCTTACCCACTACGCCAACAATGAGCGTCTGATCATTTTCGATGCCGACGGGACGCTGATTGATGGCTTCAGTGCCATTGACCGGACTTTTTCCGCCAACGGGATGGACATCGGCAAACTCGAGAACTTCCAAAAACGCCGCAAGCTGCTCAAGTACCTCGGCGGAATCAAGGAGTTTCCGGTCAATCTGCGCAAGCAGTTCGGCAAGCAGAACCGCAAGCTGCTGCGCGCCACGCTGACCGATGTGTATCGCGACGAAGCCGTGATGTATCCCGGTCTGGCCGACCTGCTGCGCGACGTGCTGGCCACGCCTGACCTGCGCGTCGCACTGGTCACGCGCAATGTCACGATCGAACCGGCACTCACGCTGGGCAAGCTGTTTGCGCGCCACCAGATCGATATCGCGGCCTTTGATTCGGTGCCCTGCGTGCCGCTGGGCCAGCCCAAGTCGACCGCCTTTCGCGCCATCCGCAACCAGTACCTGATCAACCCGGCACGTGCCTACGCCTGCGGTGACGAGCACACCGATTATCTGGCAGCGATCGACACCGGCATGCATCCGTTCATGGTGTCGTACGGCTTCGAAGACCACCAGCGCCTGACCGAAAAATTCGGCGTGCCCGATGAAGTCATTTCGCGCTCGCCCGACGAGGTCAGCGCGCGCATCCGGCACGGTCTCGACATCATCCGGACCGGCTAAATTTTTTTAGCGCTCGCTGGAGCTAGCGCAAGCGGTGGCGCACTTGCTATGCTTGCGCCATCTTGTTCCGACCTCCCGGTGCCATGAAAAACTCCCGCCCGCCCGGCCGTTTCCGCCCTGTCCTGTTCGCCGCCTTGTCGCTGTCGATCCCGGCCTTCTACCTGCTGCTCAATGACGCCGATGGGGCGACCGATGCGCGCCTGCGCGCCATCGGCAGCGTGCTCTACGCGGTCACCGGGCTGCTCATCGGCATCGACCTGTGGCTGCAGCGTCGCCTGCCAACCGGCCCCGCGCATGGCCCTGGTCGACGTGGCGCTACTGCTTGGTGCGCTGGCCAGCGCCTGGCCGACCGGCACGCCCTGGTCCGGGCCGGAATGGTGGCTGCGCCTGACCTACAGCGCGATCGTGTTCCTGCGTTTTCCGACGCTGCTGGCACCCTGGGCGCTGCCGAAACACCTGCTGCAAATCCTTGCCTTGTCGGTGGTCCTGCTGGCATTTGCCGGTGCCGGTTTTTACTGGCTGGAGCCGCATGTACTGACCTATGCCGATGGCCTGTGGCTGGCCTTCAGCACCGGTGCCACGGTCGGCTACGGCGACCTGGTGCCATCGACCCATGCCTCGCGCATTTTTGCGGTGTTCATCGTCTTGCTCGGGTACGCAATTTTTTCAGTGATCACGGCCAGCATCGCGGCGCTGTTTGTCGGCGAAGACGAAAAGCACTTCCAGCAAGAGCTGCATGCCGACATCCGCGCGCTGCGCCATGAAATCGCACTGCTGCGCAAGGAACTGCACGGCAAAGCCAAATGACCTGAAAGAAATCCTGTCATGTAATCGTCAGGTCACGCACGCTTCCTAGAATGAGCCCACTTGATGACTTGATAAATGGATAACTCATGCGCCTCCTTTCCTGCAGCAGTGCAGTCCTGCTCGCTCTTTCCGCGCTGGTCGCCGGTTGTGGAGGTGGGAATGCCGGCACCTCTTTGCCGTCCAATCAGCTCAGCGCATCAACGATGATGGTCAATGGCGCCGGACCAGGCGCCATGCCATCCTGCCCTGCGCCGGCCAACCCGCTGCAGAGCGTCAATGCCGTGCAAGGCGCCGGCAAACTGAGCCCGCTGGCCGGCCAGCAAGTCAGCGTGCGCGGCGTGGTCACCGGTGATTTCCAGGCCGCCAGCCAGCTCAACGGATTCTTTATCCAGCAGCCGGTACCGGACCAGGATGGCAAGACCTCCGAAGGGATTTTTGTCTACGCACCGGCTTCTGCCACGCCGGTCAAGGCGGGCCAGTACGTGCAGGTCAGCGGCACCGTCGAGGAATTCAAGAGCGGCAGCACCGACCCCGAACGCGCCACCCAGATCAGCCAGCTGAGCCGCGTCGACCTGTGCGGCAGCGGCCCGGTCATCAAGGCCCGCAAGCTGGCCCTGCCGGTCGCCAGTCTGGATGAACTCGAAGCGCTCGAAGGCATGCTGGTCGAAGTCACCGCTCCCCTGACCGTCACCGATACCTACACGCTGGGTCGTTACGGCGAACTACGCCTGTCGGCCAACGGTCGCCTTTACCAGCAAAACAATCATCCGGTGCTGACCGACCGCGCCGCGATTGCCGACCTCAATGCGCGCTCGCAAATCCTGCTCGACGACGGCGCAGCGATCTCGAATCCGACGCCGATTCCATACCTCAGCGCCAGCGACAACAGTGGCACGCGCCGCGTCGGCGACACCGTCACCAATGTGCGTGGTGTGCTGACCTGGGGCTTTGATGCCTGGCGCATCGAACCGACGCAGGCACCGACTTTCACGCCGGCCAATCCGCGCACCGCCGCACCGGCGGCAGTCGGTGG
>AEPR01000459.1 GCA_000195205.2 Oxalobacteraceae bacterium IMCC9480
GGCGCAAAAAATCGCCGCCGACGAAACCGCCATCGATGATGTCGTCGACGGCGAAGCCGATGTGCCCGCCGCCGATGCGACGAAGGCCGAAGTCGAGGTCGAGGTGACGGAAGAAACCAGCGAGTCCGATGAATCCGACGAGGCAGACACCGCCGCCGACGTGCTCAGCCAGGCGGACAGCGACATGCTGTCCGCCGCGCAGCTGGCCAACCTGAAGCGGACCAGCCTGGCGCGTTTCGAGACCATCGGCCAGCAGCACGCACGCATGCTGGTGGCCGCCGCCGCTGACGGTTTTCATTGCAGCGCGTATGCCGATGCCCAGGCCATCATCTCGGCCGAAATGCTGCGCATGCGCTTCACGGCCAAGATGGTCCAGAAATTAAGCGAGTCACTGCGCGCCCAGATGAGCGAGATGCGCGGGATCGAAAAGCAAGTCCTGGAGCTGGTCGTCAATCGCGGCGGCATGCCGCGCAGCCTGTTCATCGCCACCTTCCCCGGCAATGAAATCGACCTCGGCTGGATCGATCTGGTGGTGGCCGGGCAGCAAGCCTATTGCGTCACGCTGGCGCGCCAGATTCCTGCCATCAAGGAATTGCAGACCCGGTTGGTGGCCTTGCAGGAGCGGGTCGGTTTGCCGTTGCCGCAACTGCGCCGCGTCAGCAAGCAAATGTCGACCGGCGAATTGCGCGCCCGCCAGGCCAAGCGCGACATGACCGAAGCCAACTTGCGGCTGGTCGTGTCGATCGCCAAGAAGTACATCAACCGCGGCATGCAATTCCTTGACCTGATCCAGGAAGGCAATATCGGCTTGCTCAAGGCCGTCGATAAATTCGAATACCGGCGCGGCTACAAGTTCTCGACCTATGCCACCTGGTGGATACGCCAGGCCGTGTCGCGCGCGATTGCCGACCAGGCGCGCACGATCCGGGTGCCGGTGCACATGCTCGAAACCGTCAACAAGCTCAACCGGATCGCCCGCCGCATCCTGCAGGAAACCGGCGTCGAAGCCGACCTGCCGACGCTGGCGCTGCACATGGAACTGACCGAACAAAAAGTGCGCGAGATCATGAAGATTGCACGCGAGCCGATTTCGATGGAGTCGCCGGTCGGTGACGATGGCGATTCGCAGCTCGGTGACTTTATTCAGGACAGCACCACTACCGCGCCGCTCGAAGCGGCGGTCGATGCCTCGATGCGCACCGCCATCAAGGAAGTCCTCGATGCCTTGCCACCGCGCGAAGCGAAGATCCTGCGCATGCGCTACGGCCTCGACACGCAGTCGGATCACACGCTGGAAGAAGTCGGCAAGCAGTTCGAAGTCACGCGTGAACGGATCCGTCAGATTGAAAGCAAGGCGCTGGTCAAGCTGCGCCATCCGTCACGCGCCGACAAGCTGAAGATCTTTGTCGAAGGTAACTGACAAGCAGCTACTTATGGGTAATACTCCGCCGGCGGCACGTTGTCTGGCCTGAACCGCGCCACACCGTTTGCCCGTTACGGAGATCCGATGTTCCAGTTGTTGCCGTCCTGTTGCGCATGAAAATCGACTTGCATTCCTTGCGGGATCGCCTTGGCGGGGTGCTGAGTTTGCGCATCCGCATCGTCGCTGCGGTGCTGCTGACGATGCTGGCGGCTACCGTCAGCGTGATGCTGGTGTCACTGTCGCTGGGCCGGCAGGAAATGAAAGAACTCATCACGGCCGAGCAGGGCGCACTGCTGACCCGCACAGCCGATCAGATCGACCAGAAATTCGAACGCCGCCTTGCCTCGCTGTCACTGCTGGCCAAAAAGGTCGCGCAAACGAACGCCGCCGGCCCGCAGGCATTGCAGCATTACCTGGAAGACCAGTCCGAATTGTTGGTATGGTTCGATAACCTGCTGGTGGCCGGGGTCGACGGCACCGTCCTTGCCAACATGAAGAGCCCGGCCAGTCGCGCAGGGGTCAATGTCGCCGGACGCGAGTTTTTTCAGGACACCCTGTCACTGCGCACCGGCGTCATTTCGCGGCCGGTCAGTAGCGTCATCACAAACCGTCCGGTAGTCCTGATCACTGCACCGGTCTTTGATTCTTCCGGCAAGGTGGTGATGGTGCTCATTGGTAGTATCGAGCTGGGAAAAGACAATTTTGTTGCCAGCCTGGGCAAGGCGCACATTGGCAAGTCGGGCTATTTTTTCATCATGACGTCCGATGGCTTGTTTGTTTCGCATCCGGATACCACGCGGATCTTGCAATCGGCGCGCCCGTTTCTGGCGGCGAGTCCCGCGCTGGTACGTGCGATGGAGGGCTTCGAAGGGACCGTCGAATCGTCCGGCAGTCTGTTTTCATTCAAGCGCTTGTACAGTACCAGCTGGATACTGGCATCGGTACAACCCGCTCACGAAGCCTTTGCCACCATTGATCACGCCGAACGCCGGACGCTGCTGTTCGTGCTGTTGCTGGCGCTG
The DNA here is from genome assembly GCA_000195205.2 of Oxalobacteraceae bacterium IMCC9480. Taxonomy (GTDB): domain Bacteria; phylum Pseudomonadota; class Gammaproteobacteria; order Burkholderiales; family Burkholderiaceae_D; genus Actimicrobium. The sequence continues at coordinate 2,446 of AEPR01000459.1, forward strand.
TGCGCCGGACCACTGGCCTGGTGGGCGATCGACCGCCAGTTGCGACCGCTCGACCAGCTGGCCAGCCGTATCGATGCAGTCCGGCAGCGGCCGTCGCTGGTGATGCTGCCGGCGGTGTACGCCGCGACCGAGTTCGGCCGGCTGGCGCAGTCGTTCGACGAACTGATGCGCGAACGCCTGCTAGCCGACAGTCGCTATCAGCGCAGCGCCGAGGAATTGCGTGCAGCGACCGATAGCAAGCTCGATGCGTTTTTCGTTCTGCAAGCCGAGCACGATGTCGCCGGCGAGGTCACCGATTTCCGCTTCAGCTACATCAATGACAATGGCTTGCAGCTGCTGGGGCTGAAGCGCGAACAAGTCATCGGGCAAGGCCTGTGCGAACTGTTGCCGGTCAACCGGACCGACGGTTTTTTTGACCGTTACGTGCAGGTCCTGCAATCGGGCATCGCGTTGCAGGAAGAGTTTGCCATCGACACGCCCGGCATCCAGGCGACCTGGCTGGCGCATCAGGTCACGCCGCTGGCCGATGGCGTGGCGATCACCTCGCGTGATATCAGCCAGCGCAAGCGTGATGAACTGGAGCTGTCGACCAATCGCGCCTTCCTGCAATCGCTGATCGATCACTTGCCGGTGATCGTCTATTCGAAAAGCATGCAAGCCCCGACCTACGGTCAGTTCGTGTTGTGGAACAAGGCCGCCGAGCGGCTCACCGGATTGTCTGCTGCGACCGTGATTGGCAATACCAACCGCGACCTGTTTGCGCCGGGTTTTGCTGCGGTGTACGACGCGCATGACCACGAAATCATGGTGCGCCTGAGCTCCGTGGGCATACCGAGCCATCCTGTTCGCGCGCAGGACGGTACTGCACGGATCTTGCGCACCCACTCGCTGCCGGTCTTCGACGCGGCAGGCAAGGTCGACTTCATCCTCGGCATATCGGAAGACATCACTGCACTGCATGCCGAACAACTGGCGCTGCAAGCCAGTGAGGAGCGTCTGCGGGTGACGCTCAATTCGATCGGCGACGCCGTCATCACCACCGACATGCAGGCCCGGGTGACCTATCTCAATCCGGTTGCCGAGCGCATGACCGGCTGGCTGCTGGGTGACGCGACCGGCCGGCCGCTGACCGAGGTGTTCCGGATTTACCATCGTGATGACGACGTGCCGCTGTCCGATCCGGTGGCGCAAGTCATTGCCACCGGTGTCGCCAGCAGCACACCGGGCAGTGCGATGCTGGCCGGCCCCGGCCCCGGCGGCACGCGCGCTGCGATCGAGGATATGGCATCGCCTATCCGCGACGCCGGCGAGGTGATGCTGGGCGTGGTGCTGGTGTTCCATGATGTCAGCGAGGCACACAAGATGGCCGAACAGATGACGCATCTGGCTGCGCATGACGCGCTGACCGGATTGCTCAACCGGCGCGAATTCGAGCATCGCCTTGAACAGGCGGTCGCCTCGGCCAGCCGCGACAGCCAGGAACATACGGTGATGTACCTCGATCTGGACCAGTTCAAGATCGTCAACGACACCTGCGGCCACGTCGCCGGCGACGAGTTGCTGCGCCAGCTGACTACCTTGCTGCATGCAAAACTGCGCCAGAGCGATACGCTGGCCCGCCTCGGCGGTGACGAGTTCGGCGTACTGCTCGAACAGTGTGGTACCGCGCCGGCGCTGCGCGTGGCCGAGCAGTTGCGCCAGACCGTCAGCGATTTCCATTTTGTGTGGCTCGACAAGTCTTTCCCGATTGGCGTGAGCATCGGGCTGGTCACTTTCGGCGCGGGCATGACGACGCCGGACATTTTGCGCATGGCCGATAGTGCCTGCTACGTTGCCAAGGACAAGGGCCGCAACCGGGTCCATGTGTATTCCGAAGAAAATGCCGAGCTGGTTCACCGGCAAGGCCAGATGAGCTGGGTGGCGCGCTTGCAGCAGGCGCTCGACGAAGACCGCTTCGTGCTGTTTTGTCAGCCGATCCTGGGGCTGGGCCAACACCATGGCCGCCACGAAGAACTGCTGCTGCGCCTGCGCGCCGACGACGACACGCTGATCCCGCCGATGGCTTTCATTCCGGCTGCTGAACGCTATGGCCTGATGCCGTCACTGGACCGCTGGGTGATCCGGCGGGCGCTGGCCACGCACGCGTTGCGTCATCCGCCGGGTAGCGTGCCGGTGCTGGTCGCGATCAATTTGTCGGCCACTTCGATTTGCGATGAGACCTTCCTGCCGTTCGTGCTGGCGCAATTCACCCTGACCGGCGTGCCACCGTCGGAGATCTGCTTCGAGATTACCGAGACCGCGGCCATCGCCAACCTCGGCGAGGCCACCGTCCTGATTCGTGCGCTCAAGGCGATAGGTTGCAAATTTTCGCTGGATGATTTTGGCAGCGGGATGTCGTCGTTCACTTATCTCAAGCACTTGCCGGTGGACTACCTGAAGATCGATGGCAGCTTCGTCAAGGACATGATGGACGATCCGGTCGACCGCGCGATGGTCGAAGCGATCCACCGGATCGGCCATGTCATGGGCTTGCAGACCATCGCCGAATTCGTCGAGAGCGACGCCATCATGGCGGCGCTGCGCGAGATCGGTGTCGATCATGCGCAGGGATATGCAATCGGCAAACCGGTGCCGTGCGTGGCGTGTTGAGGCTTGTTCGCCGTGCGACTCCGGCCGGTGCAATAACCTATGCCCAATACGACATGTAGGGTGGGCACAGGGTCACCGTGCCCAC
>AEPR01000458.1 GCA_000195205.2 Oxalobacteraceae bacterium IMCC9480
GGGCATCGAGGGCGTCGGCGCGCAGTTGCATGGTGCCGGTCAGTCCTGCTTCAGGGCCGACAGGCGGCGCAGGATTTGCTGGACCAGATCGCTTTGCATGTCGCGGTACAGCAAGCCTTCTTCGGCTTCCTTGGCCAGCACGGCGGATTCATTGAAGCTGATGTCGCGCTTGAGTACGATATCGGTCGGTGGCAGCAATTGCTGGTCCTTGTTATCGCGGACCTTGAAGCGGAACTTGTAATACAGCGTGTACTCGCGCACCCGGCCGGCACTGTTGAGCGACAGGATGACTTTTTCGCGGCTCTCGGACAGCACGTCGAGAGTGGCGTCGGCCACTTTTGAATCGGTGATGACGGTGGTGCCGTAGGCGCGGATATAACGCCGTAGTTCGGCACCGAGCGGCGAGGTGTCGGCAAAGCCGATCACCATCGTCTTGAACGGCAGCAGCGCGGTGCCGTCCGAGCCGCGCAGCTTGAAGCCGCACGCCGACAGCGCCAGCAGGGCAGCAGAAGTGGCGCTATAGGCCAGAAAAGTACGTCGATTCATGGGCGGGTTGTCCTTCGCGGTCAGACCACGATGTTGATCAGTTTGCCGGGCACGACGATGATTTTTTTCGGCGTCCCTTCGAGGAATTTCTGCACGTGCTCGTTGGCCAGTGCAGCCGCTTCGATGCTGGCCTTGTCCGCGCCTTTGGCGACAGTAATGCTGCCACGCAGCTTGCCATTGACCTGGATCATCATCTCGATATCGGCCTGTTCCAGCGCGATCGGATCGACTTGCGGCCAGGCCGCGTCGAGCAGGTCACCATGAACGGCGGCATAACCGAGCTGCTGCCACAGCGTGAACGTGATGTGCGGCGCGATCGGATACAGCACGCGCAGGAACACCGAAAAGCCTTCGGTGATGACCGCGTCGGACGCCTTCGAATCATCAAGTTTGGCGGCTTCGAGCGTGTTGAGCATCTTCATGCAGGCCGACACCACCGTGTTGTACTGGATGCGCTTGATGTCGTGATCGGCCTGCTGCAGGATCTTGTGGACTTCGCGGCGCAGCGTGCGTTGCGCATCGCCGAAGTCGGCCAGCACCAGCTTGAGTGCGGCGGATTTTTCGATGCGACCAGCTTGCGCAAACCCGAACGCCCAGACCCGGCGCAGGAAACGGTTGGCGCCTTCGACGCCGGTGCCGGACCATTCGAGCGTCTGTTCCGGCGGCGACGCGAACATCGTGAACAGGCGCGCGGTATCAGCGCCGTACAGGTCGATCTGCGCTTGCGGATCGATGCCGTTGTTCTTCGACTTCGACATCTTCTCGGTGCCACCGATGTTCACTGCTGCACCGTCGGACTTCAGTGTCGCGGCGAGCGGCCGGCCCTTGTCATCGAGCGTCAAGGCCACGTCTTCCGGATTGAACCAGGTCTTCTTGCCGGCGGCGTCTTCGCGGAAATAGGTTTCGTTGAGCACCATGCCCTGCGTGAGCAGGTTGGTAAATGGCTCGTCGAATTTGATCAGGCCGAAGTCGCGCATGACCTTGGTCCAGAAGCGCGCGTACAGCAGATGCATGACGGCATGCTCGATACCGCCGATGTACTGGTCCATCGGCATCCAGTAATCATTGCGCGTATCGACCATCGATTCGGTGCTGCCCGGCGAGCAATAGCGCATGTAGTACCACGACGAATCGACGAAAGTATCCATCGTGTCGGTTTCGCGGCGCGCCGGTTTGCCGCAGGCCGGGCAATCGACGTGCAGAAATTTTTCATGCTTGTTGAGCGGATTGCCGGTGCCGTCGGGCACGCAATCTTCGGGCAGGACTACCGGCAAATCTTTCTCGGGCACCGGCACTGCGCCGCAGCTGTCGCAATGGATGATAGGGATAGGCGTGCCCCAGTAACGCTGGCGCGAGATGCCCCAGTCGCGCAGGCGATAGGTGATTTTCTTTTCGCCGAGACCGAGGTCGGACACGACCTTGGCGACCGCATCGACCGCTTCGGCAAAGCCCATGCCGTCGAAGTGACCGGAGTTGATGCAGCGGCCGTTGTCCTTGTCGGCGTACCAGTCATGCCATTGCGTGTCGTTGAAGACCTTGCCTTCGACGGCGATGACCTGTTCGATCGGCAGCACGTATTTCTGGGCGAACGCGAAGTCGCGTTCGTCATGCGCCGGCACACCCATCACGGCACCATCGCCGTAGGTCATCAGCACGTAGTTGCCGACCCAGACGTCGATCTGGCGACCGGTGATCGGATGCGACACGACCAGTCCGGTCGGCATGCCTTTCTTTTCCATCGTCGCCATGTCGGCTTCGATGACGCTGCCGAGCTTGCACTCGGCATTGAAGGCGGCCAGTTCCGGATTGTTGCGCGCAGCGAATGTGGCCAGCGGATGTTCCGGCGCGACCGCGCAAAACGTCACGCCCTTGATCGTGTCGGGACGGGTCGTGAAGACCCACAGCTTGCCGTCATCGATCAGCGTCTCGCCATCGGCGATCGTGTGCGTGAACGCAAAGCGCACGCCGGTCGACTTGCCGATCCAGTTGGCTTGCATCGTGCGCACGCGCTCGGGCCAGCCGGGCAATTTGTTGTCGACATGGTCGAGCAATTCTTCGGCGTAGTCGGTGATGCGGGCGTAGTACATCGGGATTTCGCGCTTCTCGATGAGCGCGCCGGAACGCCAGCCGCGCCCATCGACCACCTGCTCGTTGGCCAGCACGGTCTGGTCGATCGGGTCCCAGTTGACGGTGCCGGTCTTCTTGTAGACGATGCCTTTTTCGAGCATCTTCAGGAACATCCACTGGTTCCACTTGTAGTAGTCCGGCTTGCAGGCGGTCATCTCGCGCGACCAGTCGATCGCCAGGCCCATCGCCTGCATCTGCTGTTTCATGTGCGCGATGTTGGCGTAGGTCCATTGCGCCGGCGGCACGTTATTGGCCATCGCGGCGTTTTCGGCCGGCATCCCGAACGCATCCCAGCCCATTGGCATCAGCACGTTGTAGCCGTTCATGCGCAGGTGGCGATACATCACGTCGTTGATCGTGTAATTGCGCACATGGCCCATGTGCAGCTTGCCCGACGGGTAGGGCAGCATCGAGCAGGCGTAGAATTTTTTCTTGTCGTTACCGTGCTGGTCCTGAGCGTGTTCGACAGCCTTGTAGGCGTCGGTCGCTTGCCAGTGGTCTTGTGCTGATTTTTCGATCTCGGCGTGGTTGTATTTGTCTTGCATGACGGGCGCGGCCAATAGGAGGAAAAGGAGCGCTGATTATACTTGGCTCGCCGCGGCCTGCTTCGCTATCCGCGCCAGCAGTGCTTCGCGCAATTGTTCCCGCTGCTGCGGCGTATGCACGTAACCCGGGCCGCGCCGCACGCGGTTGGGATGGATCTCGGCGTCGAGCGCCTCGTCGAGTGACTCTTCCGTGACCTCGCCGCGTGCGATCGCCGCACTCAGCACGCGATAGGTAATTAGGGTGGCATTGCGACCGATGCCGGCAAAACTGAGGATCATCTTGTCGCCGGCGACGGCACCGTCCGACGACTGAATGCGGTCATTGTGCGCATCCAGCAGCGCGCTGGCGCGGGCAATCTCCTTTACGCGCAGCAGGCGGTCGGTGAATTTCAGGCCGGCCTGCGTGATCGGCACGCGCACGACGGTCTTTTTGTCTGACCACATATCGACGGCGACCAGTTCGTGGCGCAGGAAGTCTTTGCCGGTGTCGCTCTGCCCGATGCGCGGAAAATGGATGATCTTGTAGCGCCCGCCGATCAGCTTGTCCGGATGTTCGCGGCAGTGTTGTACCAGATGGGCAATGACCGGCGTCTCGCGACTGTCTTCAGGTTGGTAATGCGCCTTGCGCGAGACGAACTGGAAAATGCCCTGTCCCGATGCCAGTCCTTGCAGGAGGAAGCCATCCACACTGCCTTCCGGCGGCGATTGCCCGGCAGCATAGGCCGTCTCGCTGCGCAACTGCTGCGCAATCTTGTGCGCATGAATCGGATGCGGTGCCTGGTCCTTTGCGCCGGCTTGCACCATGACGACGTGCGCATTTTCCCGGCAGCGCAAGCCCGAGGCATTTACCGGAACTTCCTGCGGATCAAACGTAGTCGGTTGCAAGCGGGCGCGGATGTCGGCGACGGACTCGGCGGCGCTGTTGAGCGGTGCCCGGGTCCGGTTGAGGCGACGCTGCGCAAACGCCTGCACCGGCAAGCCGGCAATTGACATTGCCGCTTGCCGTCCGATGATGACCCATTGGTGGCGTATGTGGCGCATCCGCTGTCGGAGCGGATTTTTCTTATATTGCACGCGATGGAAGGCCGTGGTCGGCTTCAGGTTGATGCGCAATTCCTCGATCTCCTGCGGTGCCGGCACTGCGGCGCTGGTCGACGGTCCGGCGGCGTCCGGGGCCGGATGCTGCAGGGTCAGCCGCAACCCGCGCGGCACCACGTCTACTTTTCCGAGATCGTCCATCAGCCCCTTCAGGGCAAGCTTGACGGCCTCATCATTTGGCTGCAACACGTTGCCTTCCAGGGCCAGTTGCAGGTGGTGCTCGGGTGCAGGTTCCTCCAGCTCGGTCTCTTCCAATAACGGTTGCATATCGCACTGCGGGAACGCCGCGCGGTTACCGGCGCTCTGGTGCGCGCCCGGTTGTGCGCCGGCCTGCGACACGGAGATCAGCTTGTAGTCATTCACTTTCTGGGTCGGATAAGCCTTGGTGACTTTCCCGACATTGACCACCACATCCGCCATCGGCACCCCGATGTTGAGTGCAATGCCGATAGCTGCCGAGCCAATATTGGCGTGCGTGTAACGTTCGCTTTCGCCCGCGGTCAGCTCTTTCGATAGCCGGATTGCCTCGACCTGTTCTTCGGCGTTGCCGCAAAACAGCTGGTGCACATCCGTATCGGTGATGGCCTTGATGCGCTCGCGCGCGCGGTCCTGGTTGACGCTGTCGGCGCTGGCGCCTGGTGCCAGCTTCAAGTCCTGCAGCGCCAGTTCCAGATGGAACAGGTCCAGCAGGCGATCGCACAAATCCTGCTTTTGCGTTTCGATGGCGCGCTTGCTCTGGTCGGTTTGTCCGGCCCGGCCATGGCCGGTGCCCGCAGTCTCGCCGTGCCGTAGCGCCAGCAAGCGCTTGTACGATTGCGCGACCTTGCCTTTGAGGAGCCGGCTGGCCGCACCCATGCGGATCTGCATCGGGGTTTTCCAGGCGGCGACGAGCTCATTGATGGCAAAGTTTTCGCGATGCCTCTCACGAAACTGGTTGTCATGGTCGGTCAATTGCTGCTGGTGCTCTGCCGGAGCGAGCTTGTTCTGCACGGCGTTGGCGTCGATCGCTTTGGTGTCTTTCAGGTGGCGGGAATAATCGGTCCAGTTGCTGGCCAGGTCCGGGCCGGCGGACGCCGGCTCTGCGGATGCGATCGTGGCGAGCTTGTCCTGCAATCGCGCGAGGGCGGCTTCGCGGATTTTTTTCCGGCCAGCCGCGCGGGTGAAACGCGGCACCTTGCGTTCTTGCAGATAGTCGGCGTACGCCGCGCCGCGTTGCCGTGTGCTGTCGGTATTTTCGCCACCGAGTACTTCCAGCATCTTGACGAGGGCAACGATGGCGCGCCGGGCTTTTTCTTCGCCATCCCGCGCCGGGCCGGTGCTGAGCTGATAGCCGAGATACATCACCACCGTCAGCGCGGTCGCCGCACCGATCAAGCCACCGGTGACCACCGCATCGATGAACAGCGGCGTCATGATCCCGATCATTGCCGCGGTCAGCACGGCGGCGGTGCCGGTGTAGCTGGTCAGCAGATAGCGCAGGTTGCCGATGAATTCGATCTTCGCGCTTTCGGACGAGGCTTTGTAAGCCTCCTTCACCGATAGCTGGTGGCAGATCCGGGCGAAGGCGAGCTCCAGTTGTTGCCGGGTCTCCAGGCGTGCTTTGATCATGCCGCTATCCCGGGCCCGGTCGAGTGCCTGCATCGCGTCATGCATTTCCTGCAGGCTCTTGTTCACCGCTTTCATTTTCAAGGTGCGCATGACTCCGAGCGACGCCTTCAGCATGTTGGGTGCGCGCTTGGCGGCCGGCGCCGCATCGGCTCGGCCGAGCGGCATCACGTCTTCGGTACAGGCATTGCGAAAGCGGCGCGGTCCTGACGCAATCACCGCCGCTGAGGTCCCCGTTTGTGTCAGCAGCCGGGTACCGACCAGCGCCAGCCTGGACACCGGATCGGGTGCCAGCACGATCGCCACGCTGAGCGCATTGCTAATCGTCGCGCCGATGGTGGCCGGCTGACGATGCAAGCCACCGGTGCCGGCCAGCTTGAAACTCTCCAGCACTGCTTGCGGATCTTTTTCACCGACAGCAGCAAGAAAGGCCTCGATGCCTGCCTGGTAGTAATCGTCCGTCGTCGCCGTCGCCGGCAGCAAGCGCTGGTCCGGGTGGATGGTGGCGAGATTTTTCCGGTCGTATTCGAGCGCCTTCATGCGTGACAGCGCGACATGCGACACCGTGGTCACGTTGTGTCCGGCCTGGGCTTCGACCCAGCCCTTGCAAATCTCGCGAGCGGCTGTCGGCCAGTCGGTATCGAACTGGCAGGCCGGCGAACCGGGGACGTTGTCGGTGCGGAAGAGCCGGCGGAACCGGGTGCCCATCGTGCTGTTGGGCTGCGGTGCGTGGTGCTTGCCCGCGGGAGAGGCCGGCGGCGGCGTGCCGGCCAGCGGTGATAGAGGGCGTGGCGGGACAGCCGATGCGGCACCGGCCAGTGGGATTGTAGTCATCTGAATTGTCACTTACGGAAAAGCTGGCGGAGGCCAAATCGGCGTTCCATGGGTAACCGGATCGTGCTTGTAGTTCCGTTTTCACAACAATCGAATAAGTTTATCGATGTCATTTTCCAGAAATAATTTATCCGTAAATTGGCGATAAATTCTCGCTAATTCAATTATTGGAGCTGCCGATGTCATCCTGTCCTTCCCTTGCCTCTTCCGGAAAAATACGCCTCCCGCGCGACCTCCTGAAAGCCCTGGCCCGACCCGCGCCGGGCCGGTTGCTGCTGCAAACTTGCCTTGAATGGTGCTGCATCATTGCGCTGATGGGGCTGGCCAGCTGGACGTCGCATGCGCTTGTCAGTGTGGCTTGCATGCTGCTGATCGCGACTCGCCAGCATGCGTTACTGGCTCTGATGCACGAGTACTCGCACCACCAGCTCAGCCGCAAGCACGGCTGGTTCAATGACCTGATCGGCGATGTGTTCACGGCGTTCCCGTTCTTCATCACGGTCCATGGCTTTCGCCGCAATCACCTGCTGCATCACAAGCATGCTTGGACCGAACACGATCCGAACTATGTCGCGTCATCAAAAAAGCGGCGCTACCAGTTCCCGAAAACCCGTGCGCAAGTCTGGCTGGAAATCCTCAAGCACACTATCGGCTGGTACACGCTGCAAGACCTGAAGAACTACACGGTCGACGCCGGCATGGCCATCGACCTGCCGCGCAGTACGGCGATCGGCCGCTTTGTATTTGCAGTGTTGCTGTTTGCCGCGGTCGCGTATTTCGACCTGTGGCGGCCGGTGCTGCTGTACTGGTTGGTACCGCTGGCGACCTTTCTGATGGGCATCCTGTACGTGCGTGACCTGGGCGAACATTTCGGCTTGCCGGGTGCCGGCTTCGACAGTGCCCGCACGATGCTGGTCGGCTGGGTGGAACGCTTGCTGATTGCGCAGAACGGCGTCAATTTTCATGCGGATCACCATCTGTTTCCATCGGTGCCGTTCTTCCGGCTGGGGCGCTTGCACAGCGCGTTGATGCTCGCCCCGGATTTCCGTGCGCAGGCCGTGGTTACGCGTGGTTACCTGACCGGCCTGATCGATGAAATCTCGGCCCGCCGTGCGCTCGCCAGCCCGCGCGGAGTTGACCATGCTTGCTGACCTGTTGCGCCGTGCGCGCGCCAGTCGATGGCAAACGCGCTATCTCACGCTCGATGACATCCCCGCCTTGCTGGCGCTGGAGTCCGACAAGTGGGAGCCGAACCAGGCCGCGTCCGAAGACATGCTGCGCCAGCGTATCAACGCCTACCCGCAACTGTGCATCGGCAGCTTCTGTCCGCAGACCGGCAAGGCACTGGCCTCGCTGTTCATGCGACCGGTCAATCCGGCGATTTTTACCGGGCCGACGCGCTGGGAACTGACGGCCAATCTGCCGGGTGACAGCGCGCCGCACCGGCACACGCGCAGCCTGTTCGGCATCAGCCTGAGCAGCAACAACGCGGCGGCGACCGACGCGATCTTCCGGTTCTTTTATCCGCGGGCATTGAAGGCGGGCTGGCGTGATGTCTACCTTGGGTCGCCGATGCCGGGATTCCGGCGCGCGCGCGAGCAGGAGCCGGAACTGTCGGCCTGGGAGTACGTCCACCGCAACAAGAAATTCCATGCCGGCGAACCGGCCGATCCGCAACTGTCGTACTACTACGGCAAGGGTTTCCGGCAAATCGTCTCGATCCAGCAGGATTATTTTCCGCATCCGCCGTCGCTGGATTTTGGCGTGATCCTGCGTCGCGTGATCCCGTTGTCGCAGCCGGCAAAATTGTGGCGGCTCACACCGTTTCCGGTGATCGCGTCGATGTCGGCGATGCTGTTCGA
>AEPR01000457.1 GCA_000195205.2 Oxalobacteraceae bacterium IMCC9480
AAAAACCAGTCACGCGTGACTGGTTTTTTTCTACGCTGCTTGCAAGCTAGCAAGCATCACGATAGTTACATGTGCTCGATCATCACGTCACCGAAACCGGAACATGACACTTGTGTAGCACCTTCCATCAAGCGCGCAAAGTCGTACGTCACTTTCTTGGACTCGATCGAATTTTGCATCGAGCTGATGATCAGGTCGGCGGCTTCGAGCCAGCCCATGTGGCGCAGCATCATTTCAGCAGACAAGATCAGCGAGCCGGGATTGACGTAATCCTTGCCAGCGTATTTCGGAGCGGTACCATGTGTCGCTTCGAACATCGCGATCGAATCTGACAGGTTAGCCCCTGGTGCAATACCGATACCACCAACCTGAGCTGCCAGCGCGTCAGAGATGTAATCGCCATTCAGATTCAGTGTGGCAATCACGCTGTATTCCGCCGGGCGCAACAGGATTTGCTGCAGGAAGGCATCAGCGATCGAATCCTTGACCATGATGTCGCGACCGGTTTTCGGATTCTTGAACTTGCACCATGGGCCGCCGTCGATCATTTCGGCACCAAATTCACTTTGTGCCAGATCATAAGCCCAGTCGCGGAAGCCACCTTCGGTGTACTTCATGATGTTGCCCTTGTGAACAATGGTCACTGATGGCTTGTCATTGTCGATAGCGTACTGGATTGCCTTGCGAACCAAACGTTCTGTACCTTCACGGGATACCGGCTTGATACCGATACCGGAGGTTTCTGGAAAGCGAATCTTGGTGACGCCCATTTCCTTGATCAGGAAATCAATCAGTTTCTTGGCACTATCGCTACCTGCTTGCCATTCGATACCGGCGTAAATATCTTCCGAGTTCTCGCGGAAAATGACCATGTCGGTCTTTTCCGGCTCTTTCACCGGCGATGGGACTCCGGTGAAATATCGTACAGGACGCAGGCAGACATACAGGTCGAGTTGTTGACGAAGTGCCACGTTCAACGAACGGATACCGCCACCGACTGGCGTTGTCAGCGGTCCCTTGATTGATACGACGTATTCTTTTAAAGCATGTAGCGTTTCTTCCGGCAGCCAGACATCCGGTCCGTAGACGTTGGTCGACTTTTCGCCAGCAAAAATTTCCATCCAGCTGATCTTGCGCTCGCCACCGTAGGCTTTTGCGACGGCTGCGTCGATGACCTTGATCATGACCGGGCTGATATCAATGCCGGTACCATCGCCTTCGATGTACGGCACGATCGGGTTATTTGGTACATTCAACGAAAAATCGGCATTGACCGTAAATTTTTTTGCCTTCAGCAGGCACTTTGATATGTTGGTACATCGATGTCTCCGGTACGGGGAAAGAGGGCGAAATCAGTGACTGGGCAAGCGATGCGCAGCTGATTTGGCATCCAAGTCTTATATAAGACATAAGACAGCGTTTCATATTATGCCACTGTATTTTACTGGATGCCACCGGTTTGCGACACCGGCAATCATCGATCGTCACGGGAACCTCTCTTACAGGAGGCTTAAAATGACTGCTCGCACTAACTCCACTCCAAGAAAATCTCGCATGGCGCTTATTCTGTTCAATAAACCGTACCTGGTCCTGTGCCAGTTTTCACCTCAGGCAGGCCGCCGCACCCTGGCCGATCATCTGGCTATTCCTGATATCTATCCGGCTGGCCGGCTTGACGCCGACAGCGAAGGACTGATGCTGCTAACCGACGACGGCCGACTCCAGCACGACATCAGCGATCCAACGCACAAACAGCCCAAAGCCTATCTCGTCCAAATAGAAGGCATTCCGGATCCCGTCGCACTGAACACCTTGCGAACAGGAGTATTTCTCGGCGATTTCACCAGCAAGGCAGCGAAGGTGATCGAGGTAGCTACACCGGCATGGTTGTGGCCCCGCAATCCGCCGATACGACAACGCGCAGTCACACCAACACGCTGGTTGTTGCTAACGATCACCGAAGGAAAAAATCGCCAGGTGCGACGCATGACCGCCGCAGTCGGACTACCGACATTACGGCTGGTACGCGTAGCGATCGGTCCGTACTCACTGGAGAGTCACCCGCTGCTACCGGGCGAATCGCGTGTCGTCGATGCCGCAGAACTGACGGCATCGCGTCGCTAAAACGGCAGGAATTTCATGTTGAATGCCCGTTCCACCAGCCAGGCAGTAGCCAGCAAGGCAATGAGTCCGGAACCGCCAAGCAGAATGATTCGGCGATAGAGCATGGTGCGACGCAGGTAGAACGCTAATGGCAGGAATGCTGCAACGATGGCGAGTTGTCCAAGCTCGACGCCAACATTGAAGCCAACCAAGGCCAGCACCAAGGCGTTTTTCGGCAAACCCAGATCACTCAGTACACTGGCAAAGCCGAAACCATGGATCAATCCGAACAAGAACGCCATCATCCAACGGCGATCACGAAACAGCGGATAAATATTGTTGAGCGCGGCGATCACAACCGACGCCGCGATGGTTGACTCAACCCAGCGCGACGGCAAGCTGATGACGCCGAGCGTTGCCAGCGTCAACGTGATCGAGTGGGCCAGCGTGAAGGCGGTGACGATTTTCAGGACTGACCAGAACGCCGGCTTGAAGGCGCCCACCGCCTCCCACTGCTTGTTCTGGCGAAAGACCACTGCCGGCAACAGCAATGCCAGCAAAAACAGGATGTGGTCGAATCCAATCCAGATATGCCAGACACCCTCACGCGCGTAGTCGATGAACTGTGTAATGCGGCTCGGGCTGGACAAAGAAAATTGCTGGGTTGCTTTCTCCGGACTAAAAATTGCTGTG
>AEPR01000456.1 GCA_000195205.2 Oxalobacteraceae bacterium IMCC9480
GCCGTTCGTGTTTGCCATGGGCGGCGAAGCTTACGCCGGCCTCGGCAAGCCGAACAATGGCGGCACCAAGATTTTCTCGATGTCGGGCGATGTCGCCAAACCGGGTAATTACGAAGTACCGCTCGGGACGCCGTTTGCGACCTTGCTGGAACTCGCCGGTGGCATGCGCGATGGCAAGAAGATCAAGGCCGTGATCCCGGGTGGATCGTCGATGCCGGTGCTGACCGGTGACGTCATGATGGCCACCGACATGGACTACGACTCGATCGCCAAAGCCGGTTCGATGCTCGGATCCGGCGCGGTCATCGTGATGGACGAGACCCGCTGTATGGTCAAGTCGCTGCTGCGCCTGTCGTACTTCTATTACGAAGAATCCTGCGGCCAGTGCACGCCGTGCCGCGAAGGCACAGGCTGGCTGTATCGCATGGTGCACCGGATCGAACACGGTCAGGGCAGGGCGGATGATCTCGATCTGTTGAACTCGATTGCCGACAACATTCAGGGCCGCACGATTTGTGCGCTCGGTGATGCGGCAGCGATGCCGGTGCGGGCGATGATCAAGAACTTCCGCGAAGAATTCGAATACCACATCGAGCACAAGCACTGCCTGGTGCCAGCCTACATTTAAGCTGGTCCGGGTCGGCTGACTCGATCAATTTGCACCGTGCGGACTGCCCAGCGCAGCCGCCTTTACTTGGGCAAAAAAAGATGGCCATGGTTGAAATCGAAATAGACGGCAAGAAAGTCGAAGTACCCGCAGGCAGCATGGTGATGGATGCAGCCAACAAGCTCGGCACCTACATCCCGCATTTCTGCTACCACAAGAAATTGACGATCGCGGCCAACTGCCGCATGTGTCTCGTTGAAGTCGAGAAAGCGCCAAAGCCATTGCCGGCGTGCGCGACGCCGGTGTCGGCGGGCATGATCGTGCGCTCGAACAGCGAGAAAGCCGTGCAAGCCCAAAAGGGCGTGATGGAATTCCTGCTGATCAATCACCCGCTGGATTGCCCGATCTGCGACCAGGGCGGCGAATGCCAGTTGCAGGATTTGGCCGTCGGCTACGGTAAATCTTCATCGCGCTACGAAGAAGAAAAACGCATCGTCGTGCAAAAGGATGCCGGTCCGCTGATCTCGATGAAAGAGATGACGCGTTGCATCCATTGCACCCGCTGCGTGCGCTTCGGCCAGGAAATCGGCGGCGTGATGGAATTCGGTATGCTCGGTCGCGGCGAACACGCCGAGATCACTTCCTTCGTCGGCAAGACTGTCGACTCCGAATTGTCCGGCAACATGATCGACCTGTGCCCGGTCGGCGCACTGACCTCCAAGCCTTTCCGCTACAGCGCCCGCACTTGGGAATTGTCGCGTCGTAAATCGATCAGTGCCCATGACGGCCTCGGTACCAACCTCGTCGTGCAAGTCAAAGGCAACCGCGTGATGCGCGTGCTGCCACTCGAAAACGAAGCGATCAACGAATGCTGGCTGTCGGACAAGGACCGCTTTTCGTACGAAGGTCTCAATAGCGACGAACGCCTGAGCGCACCGATGCTCAAGCAGGACGGCAAGTGGCAGGAAGTCAGCTGGCAGACCGCGCTCGAATACGTCGCCCATGGCCTGCGCAACATCAAGCATGAACATGGTGCCGATGCGATCGCCGCGCTCGGTACCCCAAGCTCGACATTGGAAGAACTGACACTGCTGCAAAAAGTGGTGCGCGGCATCGGTTCCGACAACGTTGATTTCCGCCTGCGTCAATCGAACTTCGCGCTCGATGGTGCGGTTACGCCGTGGCTGGGAATGTCGATTACCGACTTCGCTCTGCTTGATCGTGTCTTCGTGATCGGTTCGTTCCTGCGCAAGGATCATCCGCTGCTGACAGCGCGTTTGCGCCAGTCGGTCAAGAGCGGTGCGAAGCTCAGCCTGCTGCACGCCAGCGATGACGACTTGCTGATGCCGGTGGCTAACAAGATCATCGCGGCACCGTCGGCCTGGCTGAGCGTGCTCGGCGAAGTCATCGTCGCCGTGGCGCAAGCCAAATCACTGGCGGTGCCTGCCGGTTTCGAAGGCGTCACTGCCTCGGCCGCCGCACAGCAGATCGCAGAGAGCCTGATGTCAGCCGAACCGGGCGCAGTCATGCTCGGCAACGCTGCCGCACAGCATCCGCAAGCAGCCCAGTTGCACGCCGCTGCACAGTGGATTGCGACAGCAACGGGCACCCGACTTGGCTTCCTGACCGAAGCCGCGAATTCCGTCGGCGGGTATCTCGCCAATGCGATTCCCGGCGCAGGCGCGAATGCAGCCAGTGCGTTTGCCACGCCGCGCAAAGCCTATCTGCTGTTCAATGCCGAACCCTTGCTCGACAGCGCCAATCCGCAAGTCGCGCGCGCTGCGCTCGATCAGGCCGAGATGGTCGTCGTCATGTCACCGTTCAAGCACGGCACCGATTACGCCGATGTGTTGCTGCCGATCGCGCCATTCACCGAAACTGCCGGCACTTTCGTCAGTTGCGAAGGCCGTGCCCAAAGCTTCAATGGCACCGTCAAGCCACTCGGTGATACGCGTCCGGGCTGGAAAGTCTTGCGCGTGCTGGGTAACTTGCTGGGTCTGTCCGGGTTTGATTACGACACCTCCGAAGCGATCCGCAACGAAGTGCTGGGAGCCCCGACGCTAGACGGCCTTGACCTGAGCGCACGCCTCAATAACCGGACCACGTTCGCGCCGCAAGCGCCGTTGACGGCAGCCAATGGTGGCCTTGAGCGGATTGCCGAAGTGCCGATCTATTGGACCGACGCGATCGTGCGCCGCGCGCCGGCCTTGCAGGAAACCAATGATGCCCGCGCACCGACGGCACGCTTGTCGGCTGCACTGGCGCAGCAGCTCGGCGTCGTTGACGGTGCCACCGTGCGTGTCACGCAGGGCAGCGGCAATGCAGTTCTTGAGGTAGTCATCGAAGCCGGCTTGCCTGATAATGCGGTGCGCATCGCTGCCGCGCACAAGGCAACGTCAATGCTGGGCGCCATGTTCGGCCCGATCAGTGTGGAGAAAGTCTGATGGATCAGTTGCTTGTGAACATACAGGCCACCGGCAGTAGCTGGTTCGGTTACTTCTGGCCGCTGGTATGGAACCTGGTCAAGATCATTGCACTGGTGCTGCCTATCATGGCGTGCGTTGCTTACCTGACTTTATGGGAACGCAAGATGATCGGCTGGATGCACGTGCGTATCGGCCCGAACCGGGTCGGTCCCGCCGGTTTGCTGCAACCGATCGCTGATGCACTCAAGCTGCTGTTCAAAGAAATCATCATCCCGGCCAAGTCCAACAAGGCGTTGTTTGTGATCGCTCCTATCATGACCATCATGCCGGCACTGGCCGCATGGGTCGTGATCCCGTTCGGACCGGAAGTCGCGCTGGCCAATCTGAATGCCGGCCTGCTCTTCGCGATGGCCATCATGTCGCTTGAAGTGTATGGCGTGATCATCGCCGGATGGGCATCCAACTCCAAGTATGCGTTCCTCGGTGCGATGCGCGCTTCGGCGCAAATGATTTCGTATGAAATCTCGATGGGCTTCGTGCTGGTGATAGTGTTGATGGTTACTGGCAGCCTGAACTTCACCGACATCGTGCTGGCGCAAACCGAAGGCCGGATGGCCAGCATGGGCTTGAACTTCCTGTCCTGGAACTGGTTACCGCTGTTGCCGATGTTTGGTGTCTTCATCATCGCCGGCATTGCCGAAACCAGTCGTCATCCGTTCGACGTGGTCGAGGGCGAATCGGAAATTGTCGCCGGTCACATGGTCGAATATTCGGGCATGTCGTTCGCGATGTTCTTCCTGGCCGAATACGCCAACATGATCCTGATCTCGATACTTGCCGCGCTGATGTTCCTGGGCGGTTGGGATTCACCGATCGGTGCGCAGGTACCGGTGCTGGGCTTGTTGTCGTATCTGCCAGGCTGGATCTGGCTCGGTATCAAGACCTTCCTGATTGTCTCGATCTTCATCTGGGTGCGGGCTTCGTTTCCGCGCTACCGGTATGACCAGATCATGCGTCTGGGCTGGAAGATTTTCATCCCGCTGACGCTGGGCTATCTGGTCATCGTGGCTGCATGGATGCAGACCTCATGGAATATTTGGAAGTAAAGAAAAGGGCGTACATACGATGGAAGCCATCAAGGATTTTTTCAGTAGTCTGATGCTGCGCGAGCTGTTCAAGGGCATGGCCCTGACCGGCCGCTACATGTTTGCCCGCAAGATCACGGTGCAATTTCCCGAAGAAAAAACGCCGCAGTCGCCGCGTTTCCGGGGACTGCATGCATTACGTCGTTACCCGAATGGCGAAGAACGCTGCATCGCCTGCAAGCTGTGCGAAGCCGTCTGCCCGGCGATGGCGATCACGATTGAATCCGAACAGCGCGATGACGGTTCACGCCGCACCACCCGCTATGACATCGACCTGACCAAGTGCATCTTTTGCGGCTTCTGCGAAGAATCCTGCCCGGTCGATTCCATCGTCGAAACCAGCATTCTCGAATACCACGGCGAAAAACGCGGCGACCTGTACTACACCAAGGAAATGCTGCTGGCCGTTGGTGACCGCTACGAGAATGACATCGCTGCAGCCCGCGCTGCCGATGCGCCTTATCGCTGATGAACGCTTCAGTGCTCCACACTAACCTGGCTGTCTGCATGCCGACTCTTCTGGTCCATCATGGAATTTAAAACTGCCCTGTTCTACGCGTTCTCGGCCATCCTCGTGATGGCTGCGTTAAAAGTCATTACCGACCGCAATCCTGTCCACTCCGCACTGTTCCTGGTGCTGTCCTTCTTCTCGGCAGCGGCGATCTGGCTGCTGTTGCAAGCCGAATTTCTCGCCATCGTGCTGGTGCTGGTGTACGTCGGTGCGGTGATGGTGCTGTTCCTGTTCGTCGTGATGATGCTCGATATCAATGTCGACAAGATGCGGGAAGGGTTCTGGGGTTACCTGCCTTTTGCGGCATTCATTGGGGTGCTGATCGTGCTCGAAATGTCGGCCGTGCTGTTGCAGGCTTTCTGGGCCCCCGATGCGCAAGTGCCGTCGGCTGCGTCCACGATAGGCACCACCAAAGAACTGGGCAAGCTGATCTATACCGAATACGTGTTCGCTTTCGAGATCGCTGCAGCCATCCTGTTGCTGGCTATCGTGGCGGCCGTTGCGCTGACACTGCGCAAGCGCAAGGACAGCAAATATTTTGATCCGGCAGAAGCCGTCAAGGTTAAGGCCAGCGACCGCGTACGCATCGTCAAAATGAAATCCGAATCGACGCGCATCGTTGCCGATGGCAATGCTGATGCTGCTCCCTCCACACCCGCTGCCCCGGCAGCAGAACAAAAATAAGGGGCGCACGTGACCGTTACTCTCGCTCATTACCTGATCCTTGGCGCGATCCTGTTTTCGATTTCCATCGTCGGCATTTTCCTGAACCGCAAGAACATCATCATCTTGCTGATGGCTATTGAACTGATGCTGCTGGCAGTCAATACCAACTTCATCGCGTTCTCGCATTACCTCGGTGATGCGGCCGGACAGATCTTCGTCTTCTTCATCCTGACCGTGGCCGCTGCAGAAGCCGCGATCGGACTGGCTATCCTGGTGGTGATGTT
>AEPR01000455.1 GCA_000195205.2 Oxalobacteraceae bacterium IMCC9480
AATGCCCTGCGGTTATTGCACCCTACGCCCCCGCCCCGGCAATGCATACGACGCCGCCACGGCGAGTCGCACGTCGCCCAGCGTGCGCAGGAAGCCGGCACTATCCGGCTGCATTGGCTTGCGTTCGGCCGTCGGTATCACGTCAAGAATTTGCCGGACCTCATCCGCGTAATCGGCTGTACAAGCCAGCAACTGCGTCAACTCGTCCTTGCACGATGGTCTCGACAAACCGAGCGTCACACCAAAATCAACCAGTCGCTTTCCTAAATCCGGCGGCGTCAATTTACCATCGACGTAGTCGTTGTAGCCCGCTTCGCCGTGCTGAAAATAACCGCCGATGCCACCGAACGGCAGTGCCGACAGCAGGTTGTGGTTCTTGCGGAAGTGACGGTACGCGCGCATCGGCGCCGGGTCGAATACCGGCGTCAGTGCGGCACTGCCGGCACCGCCTTGTAGGGCGATGTTTTCGGTATGCAGGTCGCCATTGCCGGTGAGGATCGCGAGCACGAAGCGCCGGTACAGGTCGCGTTTTGCGGCGACGGGATCGCTCAGTAATCCAGGTAAGGACAGCACTTCGCCCAGCTTTTCCATGCTGCCATCGGTGGTCGAACCATAGGCACGCGGATTGCCGGTGCGCAGCAGGCTGAACAGGCTTTCGACCGGAATGGGGCGACCATCGCCGGTACGGTCAAAGCGCTCGACGGCCAGCATCCGGACCGGTTCCTGCGCATGGGTGAGCGTGACCGCCCAGGTCTTCGGCGTGGCTATTCCCGCTTTGCGGTGTACCGCATACGCCAGTTCTTCGAGCGCCACCAGTCCCGGATAGGTTTCCAGCTTGACCACTGCCGGCGTGGCACCGGCGGCGGCATCACCCATCGCGCCTTCCCACACGCCATTGACCAAGCGGATCGGCACCACCAGTTTGGGGACGAAGCCGGAGACGGCAGGCGTCGGCCCGAGCGTGTCCATGACGAGGTCTTCATCCTGTTGGCTGGCGATGTCGAGGGCAAGACGGCGAAACGCCGACCACATTGCCGCGCCGCTCTGTGCATCAATGGCCGGTCGCGCCACTTGCCCGTAATACTGCAGCGCATGCGCATCAGATTTAAAGACATCAAGGTGGCCGATCCCGCCATGACCGGCGAAGGTCAGCATGTGCCATTCCTGATCGAGCGGCTTCATGCCGGCGATCTGCACCTCGCGCGCCAGCAATTTTCCAAGGAGCAGTCGCTGCAGGTTATGCGGATCGCGCGGAGGAATCAGGGCCTGCAATTGCGGTGGCAAGCGCTGCGTGTCTCCGCGCGCATAGACGATCTGCTGTAGCCCTGCCAGGTCGTGCAGCATGCTCACGCCGGGAAGACCGGCCGCCATCGCCTCATCGGTACGCGTGATGCGCAATTGCTGATCATTGAGCACCATGTCCGCCAGCTTGACGGGCTGGCCGGTGGTGCGGGTCCAGATGACGGCATAGCGATCCATCGTCATCTTTAAAAAAGGTCGCCGTTGAGCAGACCTTCGGCGACATGGTTGTCGGCCACCAGCGTGATCTTCAGGCCGACGGCTTGCGCCAGCAAAGCGACGTTATCGAAACGTGCATTGCCGCTTCCCGCCATGCGCGACACGCTGACCGGATGCAGGCCGGCGCGCCGGGCAATTGCCGCCTGCGACATGCCCAGCGCTTTACCTGCAACGAAGATTTGATCGAGTACGGGCTGGAGTAACATAATTAGCTCTTACGTTAATTTATGATGAAAAAATAGTTTTATTATCATATACGCTAATTAAAAAACAAGAAAGCCTGCGAGATGACGATGCCGTGACGGTATCAGGGCATCGATTGGAACTGCTGCTGCTCCATGGACACCCACAGCAGTTCGCGTTCATGCGGCTGGACAGGTGGTCTTGCCGGCGATGGCACCGTCTTTTTAATCGGGTCGCGGTAACGGTGCTTGCCCTGACTGAAACGATCCCCTTACTTTTTGAAAGTCATCCCATGGTTGGCCAAGTCCGTCTGTCGAGTGCAACACCTCCCTCTTCTCCACGCAGTTCGCTCCAACGCTCGCCGGTAAGCGACCTGTGGGAGCGCTTGCGTACTTGCATTACCGGCATCAGCAACTATGTCAACGCGAGACTGATTAGCAACGAGAGCGAACTCACAGTCCCCTGTCCGGCGGCGACCGTTGTCCGTGTCAAGATCGGAAGCGCCAGTGTACCGATGCATGCCAACACGATTACTTTTGACAGCGTGCGCGCTGGCTCGGCAGCACCGGCCAACGCACCAGCTAATGTCCGGCAAGCTATCGCAGGCCGGTCCCCCAGAATGCCCGAAGAGTGCGAAAAATTTCTCGTGCAGGGACTGGAATCGGGACGCGGGCTATTCCAATTTATCTCCCCGCGTGCCCTTCGCGTGTCGAACGGCTCAGGCGAAAAACCGAGCAAAGTTACCCCGATCATCGAGCAGTTGAACAAGGCCATGAAGGACAAAAAGCCCGCGAACGTGATGCTGGCCGGCCGTTACGAAGTGCTAGAGCTCAAGAAAATCACCGATGGTGTCCAAGATCACTGCTGCTATGAACTGAAGGTGCGAGACCAGGATAACGGCGGAGTGGAAATTAGCGTGCCCTTGACCCAAGCCGGCCTCAGGTTTGACCAGCGGGTGCTTGAGCCCGATGACATCGAGCGGGCAAATGTATTGCTGGATCAGCACCGGAACCGACTTGGGCAGTGCGACACCGCCGCACCAGACCCGATGATCGTCAGTACCGGCGGTATCGGCCGCAATGCCACTCTGATCACCTATCGGCAAGTCCTTGCCCGCATGGGAACCGGACTGAATGCTGCTGACCTGTTGAAGGAAATTGAAGTTGCCGTTAAGGACGGTCGTCGTGATCGCGGACCCGGCTTTATCCATTCTGAACAGCAGTTGAAGGCACTGCATGACGCGCTCGCCTTGAAATTGGCGCAGCCGGCACGTCCCGCCTCAACTGGAGGCAGTGCAATGAAGACTCGGCTGTCGACAATTGCCAGCCCGTCTCAAGTGCCGCCAATAAAGCCTGCGGCGAGGACCGATCAGGAGCGATGCGATGCGGAAGACGTGACCGACACAGCACACCTAAAGTTTTGCGGTCATTACAAGCGGGAGTTGAAAGACATCAGGGGGGATAGCATCGTTCCCATGGGAATTGGGACGGAAGCGGATTCGCTACGCGGAGTCTTAAAGAGCCTTAATAGTACGCACAAGATTCAGTCCATCAGTCCTGTTAACAATTTATGCTGGCTACGCAGTTCCTGGTTGCCCCTGTTTTACGCGCTCGAACCGGACGAAATGGTGAAGCGATTGGTCGCCATCACGCCAGATGAAAAAAAAGCCGATGCCATGAAAGAAATCGTCCCGCTTCTGCATGCAATTGCCACTCTTTTTCGAAAAAATCCTGACTCCTTCATGCAGAGAGGCTTTTTAAGGCAGAACGAGGCACTACTGGGACCAGACACTATTCTGGCCGAGGTATTCAAAGGCAAGTCTCTACCAGGTGTGCCCACCGCCAACCTTGACCAGACGATCGAATCTTTTTTGAAAACGATTCAACTGAATATTGCGGCAGCCTTCCGGGAAAGAGGCAGTCAGCTGATGGGAGAGATACACACTCTGTCGAACGAAAACACACAGGCGCCTAGCGAGCTGCCAGTGACCTTACATCGTGCGTTCGATGTGCCCGTACTTGTCGTCGAGTCACATCCGCCGACAGGGACCGGGCAAGATGTGAACCTTAAAGCACAACTGCGCATTGCCACCAATGATCAGGAACTCATGGACATGGCGACGGCCCTCGCGGTAAGGGACGGACCAGAACCGGAAGGCATCCAGACGTTAATGAATGTCTTCAGAAACAGGATCGTGATCAAGCTGACCGGAGGGGCGCGAAGCGGCCACTATGAGCTGTACATCCCCAAAAATTAACTCCCTCACGCTGACTGAATAGGCAGACTCCCAACCCCAGCTAGTCCGATGATCAGAAAAAAACGACCAGCAAGACACCAGCGCCGCACCCTTACCACCTCACTTATCCATTTTTTTCGCCCCCGGCGACCCAGCCGCCCCGCCCGCAAGTTCACCCGGCGCAGCAACTTTGGTCGCCATCATGCTCGCATAGTGCGCACGCAGGATGCTGGCCGCCGCAGCACCGGCAGTTGGTTTGCCGGTTTGCACGTAATTCATCTTGAAGGTGGATTTCACCTGATCTTCAATGGCCCCTTGCGCAAAATCTGCCGCGAACTTGCCACCATGCTGAATGACGGTCTTGCTGAAGATGCGGAACATACGGTGTCTCCTTGAATCGGGTGAAAAGTCGCGCATCCGGACATCAGCCGCGCGTTCGGTGATCAGGCCTTACCGTGATGGGTGTCCATTTACCCGAATGGATATCCATTCAATCCCCTCCGCCATCTGTTAAGAACTCCTTAATCTCTCCCCGCCAAACTGCATCTCATCCAAAACCCTGATGAGCGATGCCATGTCCCTGCAAGTCCGTCACCTCCCGGCGCTGGTCGTCACTGCCCTGCTGGCGCTGTCCGCGCAAGCCGCCACACCCGACCAGATCACGCTGACTACCGAACAGATCAAGAACGCCGGCATCGAGACGCTGCCCGCCGCGAGTACGACCAGCGGCAGCGGCGGCACGGTGCTGGCCGGCACCGTCGTCGCGCCGACCAATGCGATCACCGTGGTCAGCGCCGTGGTCAGCGGCGTGGTCCGGCAAATCCATGTGCAGTCACTGCAGCAAGTGCAGGCCGGCACGCCGGTGGCAACCCTGTTCAGCCAGCCATTGATGGAGATGCAGCGCGATTACCTGCACCTGGCGATCGCGGCGCGGCTGGCGCAAGACAAGCTGGCGCGCGACGAAAACCTGCTCAAGGAAGGCATCATCGCCCTGTCACGCGTGCAGGACAGCCGCGGCGCGGCGCAGCAAGCCGGCATCGCCGCGAAGGAACGTCATCAGGCATTGCGCGCGGCCGGTGTCAGTGACGCGGCAATCCGCGCGCTGGTCAGCAGCAATACGCTGTCGCCGACCGTGACGGTGGTCGCCGGCGTGCGCGGCACCTTGCAGGAAATCACGATGACACCGGGCCAGCGCATCGAGGCCGGCATGCCGCTGGCCACTGTCAGCAAGGATGGCGCGCGCTGGATCGAATTCCAGGCATCGCGCCAGCAGGCCGCCTTGATCCGCACCGGTGACATGCTGCAACTCGCCCACTGCGGCAGCGCCAAAGTCATCGCGATTTCAGGCCAGATCACCAGTGCCAACCAGAGCACGCTGGTGCGCGCCGTCCCCACCGTCAGCGATGACTGCCTGAAGCTCAATGAATTTATCGAAGCGACCCATCAGGGTGCTGCCGGCGCGGCCGGCATCCGGGTTCCGGCTGGCGCGATCGTGCGCCATGGCGATGCCGCGTTTGTGTTCGTGCGCAATGCCGCCGGCTTTGCGGCAGTCAAGGTGGTGGTCGCTGCAGGTGGCGCGGACCCGGTCGCCGTTACCGGCAAACTGGTGGCCGGCAATCCGGTTGCGGTGAAAGGACTGGTCGCGCTCAAGGGCGCATGGATCGGCCTCGGCGCTGACGGAGCACCATGATGCTGGCGCGACTGATTGCTTTTTCGCTGGCCCAGCGCCTGCTGGTGCTGGTGGTCACGCTGGTCATGATCGGTGCCGGCATCCAGGCCTTTCGCAACCTGCCGATCGATGCCTTTCCGGATGTCTCGAGCACGCAGGTCAAGCTGATCCTGAAAGCACCCGGCATGACGCCGGAAGAAGTCGAGATGCGCATCGTCGCACCGATCGAACAGGAACTGCTGGGCATCAGCAAGCAGGTGATGCTGCGCTCGCAATCGAAGTATGCGATCGCCGATATCACGCTCGATTTTCAGGACGGCACCGATGTCTACTGGGCGCGCCAGCAAGTCAGCGAGCGGCTGGCCAGCGTAATGAAGGACATGCCAGCCTCGGTCAGTGGCGGCCTCGCGCCGATCACGACGCCGCTCGGTGAAATCTTCATGTTCACCATCGAAGGTCCGCTGTCGCTGATGGAAAAACGCACGCTGCTGGAATGGACCATCCGTCCGCAGTTGCGCAATATTCCCGGCGTCGCCGATGTCAATTCGCTGGGCGGCATGGTGCGCAGCTATGAGGTCGTACCTAACGTCGAGGCGCTTGCAGCACGCAAGGTCTCGCTGGGGCAATTGCAGGCGGCGCTCGAGACCAACAACCGCAACGATGGCGCCGGCCGCCTCGGTGCCGGCGAAGAATCGCTGCTGGTACGCAGCGATGGCAGCATCCGCAGCCTCGATGACGTGCGCGCGATTGCGATCGCGACGCGCGATGGCTTTGCGATCCGGGTCGGCGATGTCGCCACGGTGCGCATCGGCGAGATGACGCGCTACGGCACTGTCACCAAGGACGGCAAGGGCGAAGCGGTCGAAGGACTGGTGCTGGCGATGCGCGGCGCGAATGCGCAGCAAGTGCTCGGCCAGTTGCGCGAGCGCCTCGCCGAATTGCAAAAGACGCTGCCGGCCGGCACCACGATCAAGCCGTTTTATGATCGCGGCAATCTGGTCGAACGGGCGGTCTCGACGGTGACCCGCGCGCTCGGCGAAGCGACCATCCTTGTCGTGATTTTGCTGTATCTATTCCTCGGCAATGTGCGCTCAGCGCTAGTGGTGGCGAGCATCCTGCCGCTGGCGGCGCTCGGCACCTTCCTGCTGATGCAGGCGTTCGGTCTGAGCGCCAACCTGATGTCGCTGGGTGGACTGGCGATTGCCATCGGCATGCTGGTCGATGCCGCCGTCGTGGTCGTCGAGAACATCGAAGCCCACAGCGGCAACGCGCACGACGGACCGAAACTGTCGCGCCTGCACGTGATCTACCGCGCCGTGCGCGAAGTCGCGGTGCCGGTCACGGCCGGCATGATCGTGATCATGATCGTGTTCCTGCCGCTGCTGTCACTGCAGGGACTCGAAGGCAAACTGTTCGCGCCGGTGGCGATGACGATCACCTTTGCGCTGGCCGCGTCGCTCGTGCTGTCGCTAACGGTGATCCCGGTGCTGGCGTCATTCGTGCTCAAGGAAACGCATGGCCCCGCGCCATGGCTGGTGCGCAAGCTCGAAGCCGGATACCGCTGGCTGCTGACGCGTTCGCTACTGCACGCGCACGCCATCATCATCGGTGCGCTGGTGGCACTGGTGGCCAGCGCCGCGCTGTTCCCGCTGATCGGCAAATCGTTCATGCCGACGCTCGATGAAGGCGACATCATCATGCAGGTCGAAAAACTCCCGTCGATCAATCTGGAAGAATCGGCCCGCCTCGACCTGGCCGTCCAGAAGCGCATCCTGGCCGAGGTGCCGGATGTGCTGAGCATCGTCGCCCGCGCCGGTTCCGACGAACTCGGACTGGACCCGATGGGCCTCAACGAGAGCGATACCTTCCTGGTCCTGAAGCCGCGCGAGCAATGGAAGAGCAAGGACAAGGACGCATTGATCGACAGCCTGCGCCGCGTCGCCGCGACCTTCCCCGGCATGAACTTCAGCTTCACCCAGCCGATTGAAATGCGCACTTCCGAAATGCTGTCGGGCGTGCGCGGCGACCTCGCCATCAAGGTGTATGGCGCCGACAATGCGGTGCTCGGCAAGCTGGCCAACCAGATTGTGAAAGTAGTCGGCGGTATCACCGGCAGTCAGGATGTGCTGACCGTGAAGAACGAAGGCGTGCAATACCTGCAGGTCGACATCAACCGCGCGGCGGCCGGCCGGCTTGGCTTTAGCGTCGAGCAAATCCAGAACGACTTGCGCACGCTGGTCGAAGGCCGCAGCAGCGGCATCATCATCGAAGACGGCCGACGCCTGCCCTTGCTGATCCGCGGCAGCGACGAGCTGCATCTGTCGGCGTCACTGTTCAGCCAGCTGCGCTTGCCGGTAGCCGATGGCAGCACGGTGGCGCTGAGTCAGCTGGCGCGCTTGCGCACCATCGATGGCCCGGTCAAGGTCGAGCGTGAAAACTCGTCGCGGATGGTGGTGGTGCGCGCCAATGTGCGCGAGCGCGACCTGGTCGGGTTTGTCGACGAAGCCAAGGCCAAAGTGGCCGAACAAGTCAAGCTGCCGGCCGGATACCGGCTGTCGTGGGGCGGTCAGTTCGAGAACCAGCAGCGCGCTGCAGCACGGTTGGCGATCGTCGTGCCGATCGCGCTGGCGCTGATTTTCTTTTTGCTGTTCACGACGCTGGGCAGCGTGCGGCAATCGCTGCTGGTGTTCGTCAATATCCCGTTTGCGCTGCTCGGCGGCGTGGTCGCGCTGGCCGTGACCGGCGAGTATCTGTCGGTACCGGCATCGATCGGTTTCATTGCGTTGATGGGGATCGCGGTGCTCAACGGGCTGGTGATGATCACCTGCTTCAACCAGATGGTGGCGCGCGGCGCGACGCTGGCCGAGGTTGTTACCGAAGGCGCGTTGCGACGCTTCCGGCCGGTCATGATGACCGCCTGCATCACCGGCTTCGGCCTGATTCCGCTGTTGCTGGCGACCGGCCCCGGCTCGGAAATCCAGCGTCCGCTAGCCATCGTCGTCATCGGCGGACTGGTCTCGGCGACGCTGCTGACCCTGATTCTTTTACCCATTTTGTTCCAGCGCTTCGGCGTGCCGGAACGGAGCTAGACCATGATCACTTCCCTGACTTACAACGCCCTGCTGACGCTGGCCATTCCGGTCACGCTGGAGGAAGACGTGCTGGACTTTTTGACGCTGCATCCGCAGTGGGCACGCGGCTTCACGATCGTCGATGCCGAAGGCATGGGCAGTGGTGCGACGCTGCTGTCGACGATGGAGAAAGTCCAGGGCCGCTGCCGCCGCAAGCTGGTGCTGATCGCCGGTGTCGACAGTCAATTGCGCGACTTGCTGGAGGCACTGGCCGCCGAAATCCGCAACCCGGACGTGGCCTGGTGGATCACCGCGCTAAGCGGTTTCGGGAGACTGCATTGAAGGCCGCGCTGTGGCTGGCGCTGGTCGCGTTCGGTGCACCGGTGCTGGCGCAGTCGGTGCTCCCGCCGGAACAGGTCGTGCGCAACACGCTGGAAAATCTGCCGCAAGTACGCGCCAGCGCAATGAATATCGACCTCGCCCGCGCCGGCAAGGCGCGCCTCGATGCCGGCACCCACGAGTGGACCGTGCGCACCGGCCTGAGCCGTCGCACCGACCAGATCGGCGGTCGCTACAACGAACAGGATGTCGCGCTGGAACGCGCGGTGCGCTGGTTCGGCAAAGCCGCGAAAGACCGCGCCATCGGTGACAAGGGCATCGACGTGGCAGTGTCCGGCCATGAAGATGCATGGCACGAAGCCGGCCGCAGCCTGCTGACCGACTGGTTCGGTGCGCTGCGCGAAATGAGCGCAACGCTGCGTCTGGAAGAACAGGTGGCGCTGGCCGGCCAGCTGCGCGCGATTGCCGAAAAACGCGTCAAGGCCGGCGACGCCGCCAAAGCTGGAGCTGCTGCAAGCCGACACCGAAAGTGCCCGCGTCGGCGCCCTGCTGCAACAAGCGCAATTGCGTCGCGAGCAGGCCCTGCAACTGCTGGCGACCATCTACCCGGGCTTGCCGGTACCGCAGGCGACCAGCTTGCCGCTACCGGCGGCCACGACCGAATCGGCCGACTGGTGGCGTAACAAAATCACCAGTGACAATCATGAACTGGAGCTGGCGCAAGCCGAAGCCGACCTGATCGGTTTGCAGGCCGCGCGCCTGTCGAGCGAACGCATGCCGGACCCGACCATCGGCGTGCGGGCCGGTCGTGAACGCGACGGGCAGGAACGGCTGGTCGGCATCAGCATCGCCTTCACGCTGCCGGGTGCGGGCCGCAACGCCGATCAACATGGCGCTGCCGTCAAGGCCGGCATGGCAAGCCAGCGTGCGCTCCAGACACAGCAGAAAGTCAGCGCCGCCGCGCAGCGTGTCGTCACCGACAGCGAGCGCAGCCTCGCCATCTGGCAAACCATGCAGCGCATCGCCGATCAGAGCGCGCAGCAATCCGTCACGATGATGCGCGCCTACACCCTGGGCGAAGCCACGCTGGCCGACGCCTTGATGAACCGGCGCATGGCGATGGAAGCAGCGTTGGCAGCGGAGTCGGCGCAGATCGATGCGCTGGCGGCGCAGGCGCGGTTGCAGCTGGATGCGCATTTGTTGTGGGCGATTGATTGAGGGGCGGCACGCATAAGCGATACCGTACCGTAGGG
>AEPR01000454.1 GCA_000195205.2 Oxalobacteraceae bacterium IMCC9480
CATGTCGCACGAATTGCGCACGCCGCTCAATGGCATCCTGGGCTTTTCGGAGGTGATGGTCGAGGAACTCGGACACGAATCCCTGCATGGCGGCTTTGCGCAGGCGATCCACCGCAGCGGTGTGCGCTTGCTGGCGCTGGTGGATGCGACGCTGGAATTAAGCGCGCTCGAATCCGGCACCATCGTGCTGGCACTGCAACCCGAAAACCTGGCGCTGCTGTTGCAGCACGCCGTCGCGCCCTACCACGCAGCGGCTGCCGCCAAGCAGGTCGCGCTGGACATCGTCATCGATCCGGCCACGCCGGCCACGCTGCTGTGCGACCGGGTCCGCTTGCTGATGGTGCTCGACAAACTACTCGACAATGCGATGCGCCACACCGATGCCGGCACCATTCTTGTCAGCGCCCGCGCTACCGACACCGGCCTCGAACTGACCGTGCGCGATTCCGGTTGCGGCGTACCGGCGCACTTGCAGCAACAGATTTTCGAACGGTTTTCGCAAGCCGACGATTCGGCAGCACGCAGCAACGAGGGGGCCGGGCTGGGCCTGGCAATTGCCCGGCATCTGGTCGAATTGATGGGAGGCGAACTCACGCTGAAATCTTTTTCCGGGCAAGGTGCGCAATTTTCAGTTACTCTTCGGCAACATAAACGGTAGTCATTATTCAGCTACAAAAGGTATGCCGATGTCAGAACACTCCTATTGCGCCATTGATCCGCACTTCCTGCTCCAGACCGCCGGTGACGACCTCGAGCTCTTCCGCGAACTGTCGGCCATGTTCGTCACGCTGGCCGGTCCGGTCCATGCACGACTGGAACTGGCGATGCAGAACGGTGATAGCAAGGCAACGCATTTCGAGAGCCATTCGCTCAAGGGCAGCACCTCATTGGTCGGTGCGCGGGGCCTCAGTGCGCTGCTCGGCGAGATCGAAGCGCATGCGCGCCGCGAGCGTAACGATTTGATCCTGCCCTGCCTGCCGGAATTGAACCGCCTGTTTGCACTGGTGCTGGACGAAGTCAACTTCAGTCTCGAACACTTCGACGGCCAGTCCGGTGCTGGCGAGATGCCGGATACGCCGCAATGACGGATTCCCTGGCGCCCCGTAAAAGTTCGTCGGCAAGGCACGCCACCGCCATCATCGGCAGCCTGCTGATCGTCCTGCTGATTGCCGCTACCGTGGCATCGAGCTGGGTGCTGCGTGATCGCGCGATCGAAGACTGGCGTCGGGACCTTGGCAACCTGTCTCTGGTGATGGCCGAAAACACCTCGCAGACCATGGCCTCGGCCTATCTGGTGCTCGATAGCATCGGCGAACTGGTCGAGAACGCCGGCATCAGCAATCAGGCCGATCTGAGCAAGGCTTTCCATAACGCGGCCACCTATCAGACGATGCGCGACAAGGTCAGCGGCTTGCCGCAGATCGACGTGGTCACCATCGTCGGCGCGAACGGTGACGTGATCAACTTCACCCGGGCGTTTCCGGCACCGGCGATCAATCTGGCCAACCGGGATTACTTTGCCCACCACCGCGGCAATGTCGACCCGGCCGTTTTTCTTAGCACGCCCGTCAAGAACAAGGGCAATGGCAAATGGACGTTCTACATCAGCCGGCGCGTCAACAGTAACGAGGGCCAATTCCTCGGCATGGTACTGGTGGGTATTTCGTGTGATTTTTTTGCGGATTTTTTCAAGAACGTGAGCCTGGGCGAAGAAGCATCGGTGTCGCTGCTGCGACGCGACTACACCTTGCTGGCACGCTGGCCGGATGCCGACAAGCTGATGGGCACCCGCAATCTGCTGGGTGCGACCCACACGGTACTTGAAGCCGGCAAGACCCACGATGTGATCCTCACGAACGCGCCGCGGCCGATTGACGGCATGCAGCAAACGCCACGTATGGGTGCGGTGCGACTGGTGCGCGGCTATCCGCTGGCCGTCAACATCACCATTACCGAAGACCTGTACCTGAGCAGCTGGCGCAGCACGGTGCGCCTGCTGGGTGGCATCGGCCTGGTCAGTCTGCTGGCGCTGTGCGGAGCCTTCATCCTGATGGCGATCATCCTGAAGCGGCGCGAGCAGGACGCCGAACAGGCCCTCACCCTGAAACGCGAAGCCGAGGAAGCCAATACCGCCAAGTCCAGCTTTCTGGCGATGATGAGCCATGAAATCCGCACGCCGATGAACGGCATACTCGGCATGGCGGAACTGATGCTCGACACGCCGCTCGATGCCAGCCAGCGCACGTATGCCGGTAATGTCTACAACGGCGCGCACCACTTAATGCGGATCATCAACGAGATTCTGGATTTTTCAAAAGTCGAGTCGGGCTACATGGAAATCGACCTGACCACGTTTGATCCGACCCGCCTGATTGGCGAAGTGATCGGCCTGCATCGCAACGGCGCAACGGCCAAACAGCTGCAGATCAGGACCGAGATCGCGCCGGCAGCCGCGCTGCTGGTCAGTGCCGACGCCAGCCGGATCCGTCAGGTGCTGGGCAACCTGATCAACAATGCGATCAAGTTCACGCCAGCCGGAGCGATCACGGTGCGCTTCGTGGCGCTGCCCGATCCCGCCGATGCGACCCAGGTGCAGCTCGAGTTCAGCGTCGCCGACAGCGGGATCGGCATCAGCGCCGAGGCGCAGCAACGCCTGTTCGAACCCTTCGTCCAGGCCGACAATACGATCAGCCGCAAGTATGGTGGCACCGGCCTGGGCCTGGCCATTTGCAAGCGCCTGGTTGAACTGATGCGCGGCGACATCCGCTGCGAAAGCGATATCGGTGCCGGCACGCGGTTTTCATTTCGCATCCCGGCCAGAATGGTCGAACAGCCAGTGACCATCGCGCCATTACCGGTGCCTGTCACCGCAGCACCGCCAACGCAGGAGAACAGCGTGCAGGCATTACGCGTACTGGTAGTCGAAGACACCGAAATGAACCGTCAGCTGGTCCGCATACTGCTCGGCAAGCGCGGCTGCATCGTCGAAGAAGCCGTCAATGGCCAGCTCGCGCTGGAAGCGCTGGCCTTGAAGCGGTACGACCTGGTTTTGATGGATTGCATGATGCCGGTGATGGATGGTTACGAAGCCACCCGGCGCCTGCGCGAGCGCGAAGCTGAGAGTGGTGCTGCGCGCATGCCCGTCATTGCGCTGACCGCCAGCGCCATCGAAGGCGATCGGGAGCGATGCCTTGAAGCCGGCATGGATGACTATCTGGCCAAGCCGTTCTCCGCCGCGCAGCTCACTGCAGTTATCGAGAAATGGCGCAAGGCCGGCTAAGCGGCTGGCGGCAACGAACACCGCGCGTCGCTTTCGTAGGGTGGGCACGGCATCATGTGCCC
>AEPR01000453.1 GCA_000195205.2 Oxalobacteraceae bacterium IMCC9480
GCGCCGCTCTACCAACTGAGCTAAGCACCCGGCTATAGTTGCCTGACGATACTGCTGCCTTCAAAACCGGTGTTTGTCTTCACACCTGAAGGGCCCGAAGTCTACAACAGATTATTTCTTTTGCCTAGCTTGCCGGCAAAAAAGACTTCAGGAAGACAGGTTGCGATGATGGAAGGCCAGATGGTCTGCGATGAAACTGGCAATGAAGTAGTAACTGTGGTCATAGCCGGCATGCCGGCGCAGGATTAGCGGTTGGCCCTGCATGACGACAGGCTGCCTCGAAGACTTCCGGCAGCAACTGCTGCGCATCGAGAAATTGGTCGGCCAGGCCCTGGTCGATCAGGATGCCGTTCGGGAAAGGCGATTCCAGACTTTTCGCCATCAAGGTGCTGGCATCGTGCGCGTCCCAGGTGCTCTGGTCGGTGCCCAGATACTGACCGAAGGCTTTTTCACCCCACGGACATTGCGACGGCGCGGTGATCGGCGCGAACGCTGACACCGAACGAAACACCTCCGGATGGCGCAATGCCAGCGTCAGCGCGCCATGCCCGCCCATCGAATGACCGAAGATGCCAACCGCATCCGCACGGGCCGGAAACTCCCGCACGATCAAGGCCAGCAGCTCGTCGACCAGATACGACTCCATCCGGAAATGGCTGGCCCACGGTGCTTCGGTCGCATCCAGATAAAAGCCCGCGCCATTGCCGAAGTCCCAGCTATCGGCGACACCGGCGATGCCGGTATCACGCGGGCTGGTATCGGGCGCGACCAGCATCATGCCGTGCTCGGCGGCATACCGCTGCGCGCCGGCTTTCATCATGAAAGTCTCTTCGGTGCAGGTCAGACCGGCCAGAAAAAACAGCACCGGAACCGGACCTTCCTTGGCTTGCGGCGGCTGGTACACCGAGAACTTCATCGGCAAACCTATCGTCGTCGAGGCGTGCCGGTAAAACCCCTGCACGCCGCCAAAACACGCATGTTCGCCGAGGCGTTCCATCAGTACAGCACCACCGAGCGGATCGACTCGCCGGCTTTCATCAAATCAAAACCTTCGTTGATGCGCTCCAGCGGCAAGCGGTGCGTGATCAGGTCATCGATGTTGAGCTTGCCGTCCATGTACATGTCGACGATTTTCGGGACATCGGTACGGCCGCGCGCGCCGCCAAACGCCGAGCCTTTCCATTCGCGGCCGGTAACCAGCTGGAACGGACGGGTGCTGATCTCGGCACCGGCATCGGCCACGCCGATGACGATTGCCTGGCCCCAACCCTTGTGGGTGCATTCCAGTGCCTGGCGCATCACCTTGGTGTTGCCGATGCATTCGAACGAGTAATCGGCGCCGCCATCGGTCAATTCGACGATACGGTCAACCACGTTCTCGACATCTTTCGGATTGATGAAGTCGGTCATGCCGAACTTGCGGGCCATGGCTTCGCGCGCCGGGTTCAGGTCGATACCGATGATCTTGCTGGCACCGACCATTTTGGCGGCTTGAATTACATTGAGGCCAATGCCGCCGAGTCCGAACACGACCACGGTGGCACCGAATTCAACCTTGGCCGTAAAGATCACTGCGCCCACGCCGGTGGTGACGCCGCAACCGATGTAGCAGACCTTGTCGAATGGCGCATCTTCGCGGATCTTGGCCAGTGCAATTTCAGGGACCACGATGTAGTTCGAGAAGGTCGACGTGCCCATGTAATGGAACAGCGGCTTGCCATCGAGCGAGAAGCGGCTGGTGGCATCCGGCATCAGGCCCTGGCCCTGGGTCGAGCGGATCGACTGGCACAGATTGGTTTTTTGCGAGAGGCAGAATTTGCACTGGCGGCATTCCGGCGTGTACAGCGGAATGACGTGATCGTCCTTGCGGATCGACTTCACATCCGGGCCGACATCGACCACGATACCGGCGCCTTCATGGCCGAGGATGGCCGGGAACAGGCCTTCCGGATCGGCACCCGAGAGGGTGTAGTAGTCGGTATGGCAAATGCCGGTGGCCTTCAGTTCGACCAGGACTTCACCGGCGCGCGGGCCGCCCAGTTCAACCTCTTCGATGGTCAGGGGACGGCCGGCTTGCCATGCTACTGCTGCTTTGGTTTTCATTTGGATGCTCGCTTTTTGTCTGGTCTATCATGATTGGACGGTGCCAATAATGAACCCATTATCAGTGCAAAAGCCGATCGTCTTCTTCCCTTCCCCTTTCCTGACATTTTGCCATGACCCTCTCTTCTGCAGTCACTCAGCTATTCCCACCACTAGTTCCTTTTCGCAGCGGACGCCTCGCCGTCGATGCACGCCATACGCTGTACTGGGAAGAATGCGGCAATCCGGCCGGCATGCCGGTGCTGTTTCTGCATGGTGGTCCGGGCGGTGGTATCTCGCCGCAGCACCGGCGTTTTTTTGATCCGGCGTTCTATCGCATCGTGCTGTTCGACCAGCGCGGTGCCGGCCAGTCGACTCCGTTGGGCGAATACCGCGACAACACAACGGCGCTGCTGGTGGCCGACATCGAGCAATTGCGTGAATCGCTCGGCATCGCGCAGTGGCTGGTCTTTGGCGGCTCATGGGGGTCGACGCTGGCGCTGGCGTATGGCCAGGCCCATCCGCAGGCTTGTCTTGGTTTCATTTTGCGCGGCATATTCCTGGGCTCGCCCGCCGAGATCGACTGGTTCATCAATGGCATCAAATGGTTCTATCCGGAGGCGCACCAGCGCTTCGCCGAATTCATCCCGGCGGACGAACGCGACGACCTGATTCATGCCTACGGCAAGCGGCTGTTCAGCGACGATCCGGACAGTTATCTGCCGGCTGCGCGCAGCTGGAATCGCTATGAAAGTAGTTGCGTCTATCTGCTGCCGCAAGACGACCAGCCGGATTCGGATACGGTCAGCCTTGGCATCGGCCGGCTTGAAGCGCACTACATGCTCAATGCGTGTTTTCTGGCACCAGACCAGCTGCTCGATGGCATCGCGGCGATTCGTCATTTGCCGGCGGTGATCGTGCAGGGACGCCATGACGCGGTGTGCCCGCCGGTGTCGGCGCATCGCTTGCATGAAGCGTGGCCGCAAGCGCGATTGCACATCATTGCCGACGCCGGCCACGCGGCGCTCGAACCGGGCACGGCCAGCGCGCTGGTCGCGGCGACCGAAGCATTCCGCTTGCGCGGACACTTCGCCTGATCACCCCATTCAGCGCGTTTTTTTCAGGTTCTTGTTGGCGTCGGCGATGATGGACGGGCAGGGCGAATCGCTGTCGTTGCTTGGCGCGACCATCGCCAGCAAGGCGGCAAACGGATTGAGCAATCCCAGCCCGAGCGCTGCTGCACCACGCGCCGCCAGCGGCCCGATAGCGACACCGACTTGCGGGTTCTTGAACGTGCCTTTCACGTACAGCGGCGAGCGCAATGAAAAGATCCGGAAGCCCTTGGTATGCGGATGCACGTTCAAGTCCAGTTGCTCGGTGCCGAGGTTGACGGTGCCGTCGACATTGATCAGCGCATCGGCGGTGTCGAGCGCGAACACCCGCGAATCGAGCACGCCCTTTTTGACGATGAATTCGGCGGCGGCGCAATTGATCTTTACCGGCGTGTCGCCAAACAGTTTTCCGAGCACGATATTGGCGACGTTCAGGCCGGCCTGCTCCAGCAAGGTGCCGCTCATGACGCCATCGTTGAGCAGCACGCGCACCTCGCCGTCGAGCGTCGCGGCCAGCGCCGCCGGCGTATTGCCGGATGCCGCCAGCGCCGCATCGCCATTGACCTGGCCGAAGCTGGTCTTCATCGGTTCGAAGGTTGGGAACAGCTGCTTGAGTCGTAGGCCGCGCGCCGAAATCGTGAATTT
Source organism: Oxalobacteraceae bacterium IMCC9480 (assembly GCA_000195205.2). Classification (GTDB taxonomy): domain Bacteria; phylum Pseudomonadota; class Gammaproteobacteria; order Burkholderiales; family Burkholderiaceae_D; genus Actimicrobium. The sequence goes on from AEPR01000453.1 coordinate 3,840, forward strand.
CCCGCGCAGCGGATCGGCGCTGCCGTCGAGTGCGATCCTGCCGGTCAGCGTGCCGCCGGCGACGCCGAAGGCCAGCGGATCCAGCGTCAGCACGCCGTCGTTTATGATCACGTGCGCCGACACATCATTGACCGGCAAGGCGGCACCGCGAATGATCTGCTTGCCGACAAACTTGACATCGGCGTCCATGGCTTTCCAGCGGTCGGTGCGAAATGGCGTGACCGGAATCGCCCGGCCCGGCACCAGCTTGACATCGGCCGGGGGCGCATCGGTCTTGCTGGCACCGACCAGCGGTGCCAGGTCGGCGAAGAGCAAGCGTTCGGAGCGCAGGTCGCCGACCAGTTTCGGGCGTGCTCCTGCGGTGCTGTATTCGAGCGTGCCGGCCAGGTCCGAACCACCGACTTTGCCGCTGAATTTTTCATAGCGGAACAGGCTGTCGGCCTTGCGCAAGCGGCCGGTCAGATGGCCGCTGGTCGAGAACGGCGGCGTGTCCGGCAAGGCCACGCCGGTCAGTTCGTACAGATGCGCCATGCTGCCTGATGCCAGTTGCAACTGCAGGTCGAGCGCGGCCAGATTGCCCGGATCGGTGATGGTGCCATCGATGACGATGTGGTTGTCGCCGACCCGCAAGTCGGTCTGCAGCGGAAACGGCTGGCTGGCATCGACCAGCGACAGCACGCCGCCGAAGCGGCCGTTGCCCTTGACGACAGCCTTGTTGTAGGTGCCGGCGATATCGAAGGCGAAGCCGTACGCCGGACCGGCCCCGGCTGGCGCATTTTTGTCGAGCAAGGCACCCACTTCGACTGCATTGCCGGCCGGCCGGATCGTGGCGATGGCATCGATCTTCTTGAGCTGGTCGGTGAGGGCGATGGTGCCGCTGGCGAAGTTGATCCGCTCGAGCTTGAGTGTCCAGGCCGACGATGACGCGGACTGCGGCGCGAAGCTCCAGTTGACGCTGCCGTCAGCGCGGCGTTCCAGGTCGATGGCCGGGTTCACCAGCGCGATCGACGGGATGGCAATTTGCTGGCGCAACAAGGGCAACAGCGCGATGTCGAACTCGATCCGGTCGAGCGACGCCAAAGCCGGCTGGCGCGCCCACACGGGATTGCCGATGACCACGTCGCTGGCCGTCAACCGTGGCCATGGCAGATAGCCGCGCCAGCCGGTCCCGCCGGGCGGACGATGCCAGCTCAGACCGAGCTGTCCGCGGATCGCAAAGTCACGGCCGATGGCTTGCGACACCTTGTCATTGAGCCACGGACGGCTGCGGTTCCAATCCCACGTCAGCAGCGCCGCGAGCAGCAGGGTGATCGCGGCGGCGACGATGGCCGCGACTATCAAGGCGGATTTCTTCAATGTGGGCATGCAAAATTCCTGGAGAGTTGGCGTCGCTGGACGGGTCAAGGAGCGACAGCGGTTTTGCGCTTGAGCATTTCGATGCGCATTTCTTCAAATTGATGGCGCGATTGGCTGGCGATGAATGCGGTACCGACCACTGGCGGCACGAAGGTATCCGGAATGGATTCCGCGTGATAGACGACATGCGTGCCGTTGCCCTCGCTGCGCAAGCGGGTGATGCCGTCAAGTTGCTTCATGTTGCCTGACACCAGGTGCGTCGTTATCGATTCGAACGGCGTCAGCGTGACCTCGCGGACAGAATCAAAGCTGAAGCTCAGCGGCCCGTGTGCCGCCACCCCTTTTTGTGCCACCTGCCATTTGCCGGGCTGGCGCGACGTCACCGCGCTGTACTGCACGTTCGATATGAAGCGCGCCATGTGATCGAAATCGGTCAGCACTTCCCACGCCAGGCGCGGCGTCACCGAGACGCTAAAATCGGCATCGACGATGATGAGTGCACCGGATTTTTTTACCTGGACCTGGATAGGCGGTTCGTCGTCATCGATGGCGGCGACGGCGCTGCCGGCCAAGGTCAGCAGCAGGGAAAGTGCGGCGCAAGAGAATTTCATCGGGTGTCCTTCAGCGGCGGTTACGTACCGCCTTATTTTTCAAGTTCGGTGATGACGGCTTCGAGCATCTTGCGGATATCGGTTTGCACGATGGCGTTGCCGATCAGCGGAGGCACAAAAAAATTCGGTTCAACCGCTCCGGTGTAATCGATGCGGGTACCGCTGACGCCAGCCTGTTCGGCCGGGCTCATCGACCAGCGCGCACTGTAGCGCGTCATGTCACCTGAGACCAGTGCGACGTCGATGGTTGTTGGGGATTTTTCGGTGATCAGCACCTGCAGATGGACCGCCCGCTGGAAAATGAAAAATCCGCTGCGGCCATCCTGCTCCAGCAGCACTTCCGGACCATTGCGCGACAGGATGCGCGCCCGCAGCAGGTTAGGCACAAAATCGGGCTGCCGTTCGTAATCGGTCAGGACCTGCCAGACGCGCTCCGGCGTGGCGCGCGCGAAACCACTGGCGCGGATGTCGAAGTAAGCTTGTTGCGAGGCGTGGTTGCGGGTGACGGCGATATCGATGCTTGCCGCAGCCTTTGCCGGCAACGCCAGCAAGGCCATGGTGGCGATCAGCAGGGAACAGAGGGCGGCGATGGTCATGGCAGGCTTACCCGTTGGCATCGGAGGGGGTAACCATAGCAGACAATCCTGTTCCTGCTCGCCGCGCTGCGGCAGTCGGGCGATAATGGCGGCGGCCGTCGTGTTGCACAAATGTGGGCGAAACCCTGCCGGCTCCAAGCCCGCAACAGCGTCAAGATGCATGCGGGTTTTTTTTGCAAGCCGCATGGCACGATGGCACAGACAACTTTTCCGGGAACTCCATCATGAAAAAACGATTTGCGATGCTGCTGGCCACCCTGAGTGCCGTGCTCGCCGCCTGCACTCCCGGCCGGAGCCCGGCTCCCCGCAGCGACACATTGGGCCAGCCGGCCGTGCCGGTGAGCGTCACCACGCTGGAGGGCTACAAGGAAGCGCTGGCGCAGCGTATCTCCAACGCCAATGCGAGTCTGGTGTATGGCGGTCAGCCCCAGGCCCATTTGCGCTCGGTGGTGGTGGTCAAATTCACCGTCGATGCCAGCGGCAAGCTGCTCCATAGCGACATCATCCGCAGCAACCATGACAGCACGACCGAGGCAACCGCACTGGCGAGCTTGCGCAGCAGCGCACCCTTCCCGCGTCCGGCGGGTACCTTGCTCAAGCGTGGCCGGCTTGAACTATCCGAAACCTGGTTGTTCAATACCGATGGCCGTTTCCAGTTGCGCAGCATCGCCGCGCCACAAATGGCCGAGTAGCGGGTGCCGGGTCGTGCGCCGGCTACGTGCGCCAGCGCATCCAACTTTCCGCGCGCAAGACGGTAGAATCCGCCTTTGCGCAGCGGGTGGCCCCCATGAGGGCCACCCGCCAAATGAACCAGATCAAGGAGCATCATGTCCGCCTCCCCCCGTGTTGAAAAAGGTCGCCCGGCCACGCTGTATTTTTATGCGGACCGGCAGACCGCCGAGCGTGCCCTGCAGGCTGGCGAATTCCGTTTGCGCGCCAGCGGCCAGGCCGACCCCGCCCCCGGCGTATCGCCCGCCAGCCAGATCCTGCCCTTCGGTACGGCAAGAACCATGGCAACGGCCGGCTTCCTGACGCTGAGCCTGTCAACGGCCCTGAGCGAACAGCTGCGACGCCAGGATACCGCCGGCTTGTGCTGCGTCGTCATCCGTAACACTGAAGAATTCGGCGAACGCCTGCACCGCGCGGTGCACAAGGCCTTGCCGCAGTGGGCCGGCATCGATGCCGCCGTAGCCTACGGCGCACCCAGCGCATTGGGCGCTGCCTTCACCCGGGGGCGTCATCTGGCCGGGCAAAAAGAATGGCTGTTTGCCTGGCGGCCGATGCAACCGGCGCTGTCCCTCAATCCGATCGTAGTCCACATCGGCAGCATCGCTTCGTTCGCCGAGTTGCGCGAGCCGGAGCAGGGGAGCGCAGCATGAAGACGATCGATGTCGATGTCGCTGTGATCGGTGCCGGCAGCGCCGGCCTGACCGCTTTCCATGCTGCCAAATCCCATGGTGTCAAGGTACTGCTGATCGAGCGCGGCCCGTACGGCACGACCTGCGCCCGGGTTGGCTGCATGCCCAGCAAATTACTGATCGCCGCTGCCGACGCGGCTCACCACGCGACGGATGCCGCTGGTTTTGGCGTGCATGCCGGACCGGTACGCATTGACGGCACGGCGGTCATGGCGCGGGTGCGCGCCGAGCGCGATCGCTTCGTCGGTTTCGTGGTGGATGGGGTCGAGCACATCGATCCGGCCGATCGTCTGGTGGGCAATGCCCGGTTTCTGGGTCCGCAGCAATTGCAGGTCGACGCGCACACCATCGTCAATGCGGCGCGCATCGTCATCGCGACCGGATCAAGTCCGCGCAGGCCGGCAGAGTTGCAGGCGCTGGGTGATCGCCTCATCGACAACGAACAATTGTTCAACTGGACCAGCCTGCCCGCATCGGTCGCCGTGCTGGGTGCCGGCGCGGTCGGTCTCGAACTGGGGCAGGCGCTGCACCGGCTTGGGGTGCGGGTAGCGGTGTTCGGACGCGGCGACCATATCGGTCCCTTGAGTGATCCGGAAGTGCTGGACAGTGCGCTCGATTGCCTCGGTGGCGAATTCGACCTGCGGCTGGGAAACCAGCGCTTCGACGCGCAGCGCGACGACGACGGCGTGCTGGTGCAATCGGCGGGGAAGGATTGCGTCGTGCGCAGCGAGCATTTTTCGCTGGTGCTGGCGGCGGCAGGGCGGGCACCGAATCTGGCCGACCTGCAGCTTGATCGCTCGGGTTTGGCGCTCGACGCGCACGGTGTACCTTTGTTTGACCGCACCACGATGCAATGCGGCAGCAGCACGATTTTTATTGCCGGCGACGTCGATGCCGAGCTGCCGCTGCTGCATGAAGCGGTCGATCAGGGACGCATCGCCGGCAGCAATGCCGGCGGGTTTCCCGACGTGCTTGCCGGACTGCGGCGGACACCGCTGGGCGTGGTGTTTTGCGACCCGCAAATTGCGCTGGTCGGGCAACGCTACAGCGCCCTCGTTGCGCAAAAGCCTGCGATCGGCAGCGTATCGTTTGCCGATCAGGGGCGCAGTCGCGTGATACGGCAGAACCGGGGACTGCTGCGGATGTATGCCGAACGCGGCAGCGGCCGCTTGCTGGGTGCCGAAATGGCCGGGCCGCGCGCCGAACATCTGGCTCATCTGCTGGCCTGGGCCTGCCAGAGCCGGATGACGGTGGCGCAGATGCTGGACATGCCGTTCTATCATCCCGTCATCGAGGAAGGCATTCGCACGGCGCTGCGGCGTTTGCAGGACCAGCTCGACAAGGACGTCGCCGACATCGAGCATTGCGCCGATTGCACGCCCGGAATGTGATTTGTCCGGGCTCAAACCAGCACAATCAACCTCGTCCATCATGGACAGCGAATAGTTAACTAAGTGAGTTAGCGTACTGTTTCACCGTCAGTTTCGGGTTATGGTACGCACTGCCAATATCTGTATGACCTACAGACAAGTCATTTCTACCTACAAGGAGTTTTACCATGCTGACCTCGCACCTCAAGACTGGCCGCACCGATATGAAAACCCTGGTCCGGGATGCCCAGGACCTGTTCCGTGAAGCCACCTCGGCAACCGGTGTCAAAGCCGACGAATTGCGCGGCCGCGGTATGGAATTGCTGGAAGCCGCCGCGACCAGGGCGCACGACGTCCAGGCTGCCGCTGTCGAAACCGGCAAGGAGATCGCCACTACCGCCGATGAATACGTGCACGACAACCCATGGCGCGCTGTCGCCGTGTCCGCGACGGTCGGTTTGCTGGTCGGCCTGCTCATTGCACGCAAGTAAGCCGTTCTTTGCACCGCATGGACAATAAATCTTCCGGCGCTAGCGCTCCGACTTCCGGCCTGATGATAGGCCTGGCGGGCATGGCACGGAATTTCTTCGCGCTAATGGTCAACCGGATCGAGCTGGCCTCGATCGAAATGGCCGAAGTGCGGGCAAATCTGTTCAAGCTGATTCTGGTCGCTGCCGCGGGTGTCATCGCAGCTTGCTTCGCGCTGGCGTTCTGGACCGGCTTGCTGGTTTTTTTGAGCTGGGACGCGCTGGGGTGGAAAATCCTGCTGATCGTCGCTGCCGGGTTTACTGCCATCGCCGTTGGCATCCTGCTGTATCTGCGATCCATGCTCAAGCAAGGCATGTTGTCGATGCCCGCCACGCTGGCCGAGCTGCGCAATGACCGCGATGCACTGCTGTAACTATTGGAGCCCGGATGAACGATGAATCGTCTACTTCTGCTGCCGTCCTCACCCCGGCCCAGCGCAAGGAAAAACTGATCCGCGAGGGTGCCAATTTTCGTGTCGGCATGCGTAGTTCGATCGAGCTGGTTGGCAATAACCTCCAGACCGATACGCTGGCGCGCAGCATCATTACCCAGCTGACGGGCACCGCCTACTCGGCGCTTGGAAGCTTGCTGCGTGTCAAGGGAGCGAACCTGCAGACCCTGTTGCCGATCGTCGCGAGCGGCGTTTCGTTTGCGCTGAAAGCGCGTTTGCTGCGACCGCTGTTGCGCACGACGGCGGGGGTGGGTGCCGTGGGAGCGGGTGCGTATTTTCTGTTTCGACGCGACGGCCGTGCCGCCGGGGACGAGAGCCTGTAAGGCTCGAAATGACCAAAAAAAAGCCGACATCGCGTCGGCTTTTTTTCATTATGAAACAGCTTATTTGACTGCGGCAATCATGTAATCCACAGCCGCCTTGACTTCGTCATCGCTAGCTGCCGAACCGCCTTTTGCAGGCATGACGCCGGCTTTGCCCTGATAGCCTTTGATCGCATGTTCATGCAAGACCGCAGGACCTTGCTTGATGCGTTCAGCCCAGGCCAGCTTGTCGCCGAACTTCGGTGCGCCAGCGATTCCTGCTGTATGGCAAGCCATGCACACGCTGTCGTAGAGTTTTTTGCCGGCATCGGCGGACAGCTTTGCCGGTTCTGCCGGGGCGGCTGCCGCAACGGGTGCTGCAGCAGGTGCAGCCATGGCGGCGGGTGCTGGTGCAGCCGCCGCTGGTGCCGCTGCCGGTGCTGCCGGTGCATCAGGTTCCTTGAAGGTCGCGCCAGCCTGATTCGCCATGTAGGCGACGGCGCGTGCCACTTCAATGTTGTCGAGGTCCGGGTTGCCGCCTTTGGCAGGCATTCCGCGAATACCATTGACGGCATGCGACACCAGCGTGTCGTAGCCTTGAGCAATACGGGCCGACCAGGCAGCGGTGTCACCGATTTTGGGCGAGCCAGCGACGCCGGCGGCATGACAGGCCATGCAAGCAGCCTTGTAGACGGCTTCGCCGCTTTGCAGCACCTTGATTGCGTTCACATCCTTGAAGGTAAAGCCTTCATCGGCAACCGGTTTGATTCGCGCCGAGATCGCCTGCGGTGTCAGTGCGTTGGAACCGTCACCGACTTTGTCGGCATTGGAAACATATTGCACCAGCAGGACAATTCCAATAATTGGCACAATGAAACCGGCCACTACGGCGGCAATCAGTTGTTTCGGAGTCTTGATACCGCTTGAATGGTCGTCGTGTGTATCGCTCATGTTTCCCTCAGTGCAAATTTCGAAACCGGTGGACGGTCTGGCGCAGTGCGTGCAGCGCTAGACATCGCAAAGGGGTGGATTATAGATGAGTTGGTTTGTGTTTGGCACGTAGAAACGCTCCTATCCATGGACGGACGCTGCGAAAAACGGTATCCTTCGATCCTCTTGAGGGTTCATCGTATGCGGCTGTAGCTCAGTGGATAGAG
>AEPR01000452.1 GCA_000195205.2 Oxalobacteraceae bacterium IMCC9480
CCTGGAACAACGCATCGAAAGCAAAATCGACGGCCTGGAACAACGCATCGAGAGCAAAGTAGACAAGCTCGAACTACGCGGCGATAACAAGATGGCCGTCTATGCGCGCAACGTCGATACCCGACTCACCAGAATGACCGGTGAGATCACGCTGCTGAAATGGATGACCGGCACCACGATCGGACTACTCTTCACCGTCCTGTTCAAGCTGTTCCAGCACTGATCCCGACCGTCATTGCGACGTCGCACCCGCCCCGGCCGTCTGCACTCTCCCTCCAATAAGTGTTGTATTTTGGTATCGCGCAATCTGGTAGCACCTGCGCTGTAACCGCTTTACCCGCACGCCTGCTGGCGTGACACCGTCGCGCTTGCCGACATCTGTCTATCCATATACCCACTATTCAAAAATTTCACTGGCGTAATAGTGTGAATCCCGCATGATCGCACCGCTGCCAGCCTTTCTGGCTTCACCCAAACACCCGCCGCCCGCGCATAAAAACCAAAATGGAGTTGTCATGTCCTGTCTCAAGAAAAGCCCGTTAGTCTCCGCCGCTGCCCTCGCCACCCTGCTGCTCGCCGGTGGTGCTGCCCAGGCAGCCGATTGGAGCGATACCTACCTGGGTTACCGCTACGGCACGCAGTTCGCCGAGCCGTACAACCAGAAAGACATCAGCAAGAATATTTTTTCGCTGACCCATGCCAGCGGCTACAAATACGGCACCAACTTTTTGAACGTTGACGTGCTGCTGTCGGACAGCAAGGATCCGGCCAAAACGAGTACCTCCAGTGGTGCGCAGGAAATTTACATTGTGTATCGCCACACGCTGGACATCGGCAAGATCACCGGATCACCGATCGCGTTCGGTCCGGTACGCGGCGTCGGCATTACCGGCGGCTTTGATGTCAATACCAAGAACGATGCCGGCTACGGCTCCAAGAAACGCATGCTGGTGCTGGGCCCGACGCTGATGATGGATGTCCCCGGCTTCCTGAACCTGAGCGTGCTGATGCTCAGGGAAAGCAACCAGCCCTATTTCATCAACGAGCGCTATACCTACAAGCTGCATCCGATGCTCAGCGCCGCCTGGGGTATCCCGCTGCCGGTCAGCGCCGTACCGACCTCGTTCGAAGGCTATGCCAACTTCATCGCCGCCAAGGGCAAGGACGAAGTCGGCATGGGCACCTCGCCGGAAACCAATGTCGACATGCAGGTCATGTTCGATGTCGGCTCGCTGTCCGGCATGGGCAAGAACACGTTCCGTCTGGGCGTCGAATACCAATACTGGAAAAACAAGTTCGGCGGTTCGGCATCGATCGCCGGTACCAAGGCCAGCACGCCGATGGTTCGGCTCGAATACCATTTCTAAGATTCACAGCTAAGCACCACTGCGCATTTCGCGCCACAAAAAAGGCCACGCCCCGGATCTCTCCGGGCCGTGGCCTTTTTC
>AEPR01000451.1 GCA_000195205.2 Oxalobacteraceae bacterium IMCC9480
CCCGCAGCGGTGCCACGGCCCCCGGATCGGTGCTGGCCAGGTCCAGCTGTGCATCGATCCAGCTGCTCAGTAATGACGGCAGCACGCCGCTGTCACCCTGCGCAAAATACTGCGCCATCCAGGCCAGCGCCTTGCTGGTCTGCCAGACCGGCAAGCCTTGCCGGTCCAGCACAATGACCGCGTGGGCACTCGCTTCGCTGGCCGTGTTGGCCAGCGAAATCTGGCTGGCGCTGCGCAACTGCGCAACGATGCGGGCGATCACTTCGCGCGGTTGCAGCGGCTTGATCACGTAATCATTGCCACCGACCTCGAAGCCGCGCACCACGTGTTCGGTCTCGGTCAGACCGGTCATGAAGATCACCGGGATGTGACTCGCGCCGGGCAGCGCGCGGATGCGCCGGCAGGTCTCGAATCCATCCATGCCCGGCATCACCGCATCGAGCAGGATCAGGTGCGGCGTGACATAGCCGAGCCGCTCCAGCGCGCCGGCACCGTCGGTGGCGACCAGCACCAGGTAGCCGGCTTCGTCGAGCGCGTCCGACAGGACCGCGAGGTTGTCGGGCACGTCGTCGACGATCAGGATCACATGCTGGTCAGGGCGCAGGGTGAGCATCGTGGATGGCTTCTTTCAGTCGGTTGGCAAAGTCGTTCAGGCGGAAGCGCCTGACCAGTTCGCGCAGCTCGGTCGTGAAGGCGAGCTGGGAGGGCGTGTGCTGTTCGATCTCGGTCAGCTTGGCGAGGATGCCTTTGACGTAACCGATAGCGCCGAGTTCGAGTAGCGCCGTGAGGTCGTCGATCGAGGGCAGCGTCGCCGGTCCGCTGGCCATGACGACCGGCAGCGGCGCGGCGATCCAGTCGAGTTTCAGGTGCAGCTTGATCTTGGCCAGCAATTCGAGCAGCGAGACCGGCTTGACGATAAAGCCGTCGTGGCACGGGAAGCCGGCGCGTCCGGCGGCGAGGTCGAAGGCGTTGGCCGAGACGATCAGGACCGGCAGCGTCGTTGTGCCGGGAAGAGCGCGAATCGCGCGGCTCACGGCCCAGCCATCCATCTGCGGCATCGCGATATCGAGCAGCACCAGGTCCGGCGGGTCGGCGCTGATGCTGGCCAGACAGGCGGCACCGCTGTCGGCCTCGGTGATGGTAAAGCCCATCGGCAGCAGCATCTGCGCCAGCATCGTGCGCTGGCTGGCCTGGTCGTCGACGATCAGAATGCGCCGGCGCGCGCCGCTGTAACCCGACAGCGGATCGGCCAGCGTCAGCACCGCACGCGGTGCATGAACCGCCGGCAGGTACAACTTGAGCAGGAAGCAGCTGCCGCGTCCCGGCGTGCTGGTGACGGTGAGGTCGCCGCCCATGATGTGAGTCAGCATGTTGCTGATGGTCAGGCCCAGGCCGGTGCCGGCGGCGGCGCGCAGGTCGGCGCTGACGGTGCGCTCGAATGGAAAAAAGATGCGCTCGGCCTCGTCGGCGGTCATGCCGATGCCGGTGTCTTCGATCGAGAAATGCGCCATGTCGCGCACGTAGTTCAGGCGCAGCGTGACCGCGCCGGTATCGGTGAACTTGAGCGCGTTGCCGAGCAAATTGATCAGGATCTGGCGCACCCGCTTGTGGTCGGCGCGCACCACCCCGGGCAGGCGGCCGTCGCAGACGAAGGCGAACGCCAGGCCTTTTTCGGCGGCCAGCGGCGCGAACATCTGCACGATTTGCTCGAGGAAAGCGGGCAGCGCCAGTTCGTCGGTGTCGAGCCGCATCTTGCCGGCTTCGATCTTGGCGATGTCGAGCAGGCCATCGATCAGGCTGAGCAAATGGTTGCCGCTGCGGTGGATCACATCGATCGCATCCTTGCGGTGCGGCGGCATGGCCGGGTCGAACTGCAGGATTTGCGCATAGCCGAGGATGCTGTTGAGCGGCGTGCGCAGTTCGTGGCTCATGCCGGTGATGAAGCGGGTCTTGGCCAGGTTGGCCGACTCGGCGGCTTCCTTGGCGCGCTGCAGTTCGGCATCGGTTTTTTCGTGGGCGGCGATTTCCTGCAGCAGCAAGCGGGTCTGGCGATCCGATTCTTCAAGCGCGATGCGACGGCTGTCGGCAGTGAGCACCAGCCACCAGACGCCGACTCCGGT
>AEPR01000450.1 GCA_000195205.2 Oxalobacteraceae bacterium IMCC9480
ACTGGTGACGAATCAATGTGGTCACGCCGATGATGCCGGGCAGCAGCACCGTGAGCACCAGTAACAGCAGCAGCGTGCGCACGGAATAGCGTGGCCGCCGGCGCAGCGGTGCCGGAACGGTGGGTGTTGGCGTCGGGTCGGGCGGGATATTGATGAAGCACCTTTTTACGGAACGGTGGCGTTGTCGATTTTATGTATCCATAAAATGTTGTCGGATGGTTTCATGCCGGCATGATGTCATAAGTTGCTGCGATCGACGTCTTGCCGTGACCGGTTTCCTGAAATTCTTCCGCCTCCGTTCAGGTTTTTCGGGCACAGCTCTTGCTGTTGTTTGCAGAAATCGGCGGATATCGCATTAAAATGTCCGCTCGGCATCAGGTGCTGCCAAAATTCGTCAGCACCGCCCATTCCGGTACGTCTCAAGGAAAACAATTGAACAATTTACGTCAGCAATTCATTGCCTTCGCCGTCGACAGCGGCGTCCTGCGCTTCGGCGAATTCATCACCAAAGCCGGGCGCACCTCACCGTATTTTTTTAATGCGGGCGCCTTCAACGACGGTGCCACGCTCGGCACGCTGGCGCAGTTCTATGCGCAGTCGCTGCTCGATGCCGGAGTGGAATTCGACATGTTGTTCGGCCCGGCCTACAAGGGCATCACGCTGGCGTCCGCCACCGCCGTGGCGCTGGCCGGCAAAAATCGCAACGTACCGTTCGCCTTCAACCGCAAAGAAGCCAAGGACCATGGCGAAGGTGGCACCATCGTCGGGGCCGCCTTGAAGGGACGGGTCGTGATCATCGACGACGTCATTTCGGCCGGCACCTCGGTGCGCGAATCGGTTGACCTGATCCGCGCGGCCGGGGCCACGCCCTGTGCGGTATTGATCGCGCTGGACCGGATGGAGCGCTCCGGCAAGGATGACGCGCTGTCGGCCGGATCAGCGGTACAGGAAGTGAGTCAGCTGTATGGTATTCCGGTCATCTCTATCGGTAACCTTGCCGACTTGCTGGAATATCTCGGGCGCGCCGATGGCAACGCCGAACTGCAGCGCTACCGGCCGGCGATCAGCGCCTACCGCGAACGCTATGGCGTGGCCTGACGCCAGCTAATCTGCTGACCCGATGCCCGCCCTCTCACGCACCTTGCTGATGCTGTTCCTGGTCACCGTGCCGGGACTGGGCGTCGCGCAAATTTATGTCTGCAAGGACGGGGCGGGCCGGACCATGACTGCGGACCGGCCCATCCCCGAATGCGCGACCCGACCGATGCGCGAGCTGGGCAGCAATGGCGTGGTGTTGCGCGAGATACCGGCACCACTGACGGTCGCGCAACGCGAACAGCTGCAGCGCGACAAGGACAAGCTGAAGGCCGAGAACGATGCCCGGCTGGAATTGCGCCGGCGCGATGCGGCTATCCTCGAACGCTTTCGCAGCGAAGCCGAAATCGAGGCGGCGCGCAAGCGGGCCGTCGCCGACGTCAATGAAAAAATGCGCCAGGAACGCAATGCGCTGGCGCAAGCCGACAAGGAATTAAAAGAGGCGCAGGCCGAAGCGACTCTGGCAACGAAAAAAAATGTCGTGCCGGTTCGCCTGGTGCGCAAAGTCGAGCAGGCTCAGGGCATGGTCAAGGCCGGACAGGAGTTGATGCAGTCACACCAGCTCGAATTGCTGAAGGTCGATGCCTGGTTTGATGAAACGCTGCAGCGTTATCGCGAACTGACCGGTATCAGTCCGGCGCGCTAGCGCCGGAAGACCGGTCAGCTTGCCAGCTTCTGTTTCAGCAGCTCGGTCAGCTGGGCCGGATTGGCCTTGCCGCGCGAGGCTTTCATGGCTTGGCCGATCAGCGCATTGAAGGCTTTCTCTTTGCCGGCGCGGAATTCCTCGACCGACTTCGGATTGGCCGCCAGCACCTCCGCGATGATCGCTTCGAGCGCACCGCTATCGGAAATCTGCTTCAGTCCCATCGACTCGATCAGCTGATCGGCCAGCAAGGGCTCGACCGATTTCGCTTCCCACATCGCCGCAAAAATTTCCTTGGCAATCTTGTTCGAGATCGTGCCGTCGGCAATGCGCTGCAGCAGCAGCGCCAGCTGGGCCGGACCGACCGGTGACTGGCCCGGATCGATGCCATCACGATTGACTGCCGACGCCAGGTCGCCCATCAGCCAGTTGGCCACTTGCTTGGCCAGGTCCTTGCCGGTCAGCGTCGCCACGGCCTCAAAATACAGCGCCATGGCTTTTGATTGCGTCAGCACCGCAGCATCGTAATCGGTCAGGCCGAAGTCGCTAATGAAGCGCGCCCGCATCGCGCCGGGCAGCTCGGGCATCGCGGCCTTGACCTGCGCAATCCAGTCGGCACCGATGATCAGCGGCGGCAAATCCGGATCCGGAAAATAGCGGTAATCCTGCGCATCTTCTTTGCTGCGCATCGAGCGGGTTTCCTTGCGGTCGGGATCGTAGAGCCGGGTTTCCTGCACCACGCGGCCACCGTCTTCGATCAGTTCGATCTGGCGGCGTACTTCGTAGTTGATGGCTTCTTCGAGGAAACGAAACGAGTTCAGGTTCTTGACTTCGCAGCGGGTGCCGTACTGTTCCTGGCCGACTGGCCGCACCGAGACATTGGCGTCGCAGCGAAACGAGCCTTCCTGCATGTTGCCGTCGCAAATGTCGAGCCACATCACCAGCGAATGCAGCGCCTTGGCATAGGCGACTGCTTCGGCAGCACTGCGCATGTCGGGCTCGGTGACGATCTCGAGCAGCGGCGTGCCGGCGCGGTTCAGGTCGATGCCGGTCATGCCCTGATAGTCTTCATGCAGCGACTTGCCGGCGTCTTCTTCCAGATGCGCGCGGGTCAGTTGCACGGTGCGCAGTTCGGTCTTGCCATCGCGCTCGAAGGCGAACGACACGCGTCCGCCCTGCACGACAGGAATCTCGAACTGGCTGATCTGGTAACCCTTGGGCAGGTCAGGATAAAAATAATTCTTGCGCGCGAATACCGAGCTGGGCGCGATCACCGCATCGACCGCCAGGCCGAACTGGATGGCCCGCTCGACGGCGCGTTTGTTCATCACCGGCAGCGCACCCGGCAAGGCCAGATCCACCAGCGACGCCTGCGTGTTCGGCTCGGCGCCGAAACGGATCGCCGAGCCGCTGAAAATTTTGGACTGGGTGGTCAGCTGTGTATGCGTTTCCAACCCGATGACGACTTCCCATTGCATGATGATTCCTTGTTTTTATGTGCTGTCTATTGGTGATCGTAGCGGCAGGTACCGCTGTCAAGATCAATCACGATGTCAGAAAAATTGATGCGTGAACCGCATAGCGCCGGGCAGGTCGGTTTGACATGCACCGTGTTGCCGTCGCGCTCGAGCCGGATCGTGCAATTGAGTCCGCGCTCGAAGTTGTAGCCGCGCTTGAGGCGGGCTGCGCCACCATCCTTCAAGGCCACCCGCCATGATGCCGCCGAGCCGTCGCCGCGCACTTCGGCCTGCAGGCCATCGTCGTCGTCGATGTTGCAGTCGTAGCCATGGGTCGAGCGAAAGACCGCCGACTCCCACCGGAACATCTTCACGGCAGCGCCGTCCAGATGAATCTCGCCCGTGTCGGCATACGTGATCGGATCACCGCCATCGTCAGCCCGCTGGCTGCAGGCGAAGCGGGTATCGAGCGTTTGCGCGCCCGCCGTGGCTGCACAAAAAAGCAGCACGGTCGCGATGGCATGGGCAATGATCCGGCGCATGGTGAGCCTCAGTCTTCCGGTTGCATCAGGTGCCAGCTAGTGGCCTGCTGGTACTGGTGCGCGATGTTGAGCAGCTTCGCTTCCTCGAAATAATTGCCGATCAATTGCAGGCCGACAGGGCGCTTGCCGTTGACCTCGCCCTGACCAAATCCGCACGGCACCGACATGCCCGGCAAGCCGGCCAGACTGGTCGACAGCGTGTAAATATCGGCCAGGTAATTGGCGACCGGATCATCGGCTTTGTCGCCGAGGTTCCAGGCTACCGTCGGCGAGACCGGTCCCATGATGACGTCGCAGCTTGTGAACGCCTGCTGGAAATCCTGCGCGATCAGGCGGCGGATTTTTTGCGCTTTCAGGTAGTAGGCATCGAAGTAGCCATGCGACAGCACATACGCACCGACCAGGATGCGCAGCTTGACTTCTTCGCCGAATCCTTCGGCGCGGGTGCGCTTGTACATCTCGGTCAGGTCGCTGTAGTTTTCGGCGCGATGGCCGTAGCGCACGCCATCGAAACGGCTCAGGTTGGACGAGGCTTCGGCCGGCGCAATCACGTAATAGGCCGGGATCGACAGCTCGGTATTGGGCAGCGAAATATCGACCAGCGTGGCACCGAGCTTCACGTACTCGGCCAGCGCCGCACGGACCGCCTGTTCGACATCGGCGGCCAGGCCGGTACCGAAATATTCGCGCGGCACGCCGATGCGCAAGCCGCGCAAGTCCTTGCCGAGATCGCGTGAATAATCTTCATCGGGACGCTGCAGGCTGGTCGAATCGCGCGCATCGAAACCGGCCATCGCCGACAGCAGCAGCGCGCAATCCTCGGCGCTTTGCGCCATCGGGCCGCCCTGATCGAGCGACGAGGCAAACGCAATCATGCCGAAGCGCGAGACGCGGCCGTAGGTCGGCTTGATGCCGGTCACGCCACACATCGCCGCCGGCTGGCGGATCGAACCGCCGGTGTCGGTGCCGGTTGCGGCCGGTGCCAGTCGTGCCGCAATCGCTGCAGCCGAGCCGCCCGACGATCCGCCCGGAATCGCGCTCTTGTCCCACGGATTTTTGACCGGGCCAAAGAAGGAATTCTGGTTCGACGAGCCCATCGCGAATTCATCGCAGTTGAGCTTGCCCAGCGTGACCATGCCGGCATTGCCGAGGCGCTCGACGACGGTGGCGTCGAACGGGCTGGTGTAATTGGCCAGCATTTTCGAGCCGGCCGTCGCCCTCCAGTCGCGCGTGACAAAAATATCCTTGTGCGCAATCGGGATGCCGGTCAGCGGGGTATGGTCTTCGGAGGCCAGTCGCAGGTCGGCCGCGGCTGCTTGCTGCAGCGTCAGTTCCGGATCGACGTGCAGGAAGGCATTGAGGTCGCTGCTGCCGATGCGGGCCAGGAAGTGCTGTGCCAGTTCGGTCGCCGAGACCTGCTTCGATTGCAGCAGCGCCGACAATTGCTTGAGTGATTTGGTATGCATGAGGAATCTTTAATCGAGGACTTTAGGCACCAGGTACAAACCGTCCCGGGTGGCCGGCGCGGGTTTCTGATACTCGTCGCGGTGGTTGGTTTCGGTCACCACGTCGTCGCGCAGGCGCAGCGCCAGATCGTCCGGCAGTGCGCTATCGAGCGCAAAAATCGGATGGCTTAGCGGTTCGACGCCGGTGGTGTCGACCGCCTGCATCTGCTCGACCAGCGCAAAAATTTCATTGAGCTTGACGAGTGACTTTTCGGCTTGCGCGTCGGTCAGTTCGAGTTGGGCCAGCTTGGCCAGGACAGTGACATTCGAGAGGGTAAGCGACATGGCGGGGAGTCACGCAGCGAGCGCGCCGGAAAAATGGTTCGGGAAGCACCAAAACGCGATCAAAGTGCCATTCGTGGCGGATGGAAACTCCGCATCGGGCCAGCATTTTGGCGGGTTTATAGAGGCAATTTTGCCTGAATTATAAGGTAGAATGCGGGGCGTCCACTTGGATGGCGCCGAATCTCAGGCTGCCTCGGGTCGCGACTAAACATCACTCAACCTCATATCGAAACCGCGCACACCCGTTGCGCATCAGGACAATACATGTTTGGATTTCTCCGCAGTTACTTTTCGAATGACCTGGCGATTGACCT
>AEPR01000449.1 GCA_000195205.2 Oxalobacteraceae bacterium IMCC9480
CCAGCAACAGCGTGTCGCGATTGCCCGTGCGCTGTCAATGGATCCAATCGCGATGCTGTTCGATGAGCCGACCTCGGCACTGGACCCTGAGATGATCAACGAAGTGCTGGACGTGATGGTCGGATTGGCCAACGAAGGCATGACTATGATGGTGGTGACGCACGAAATGGGCTTCGCCAAGAAAGTCGCCAATCGCGTCATTTTCATGGACAGCGGCCTGATCGTCGAAGATTGCACCAAGGATGAATTTTTCACGACCCAGCGTTCCGACCGGGCGCGGGATTTCCTGGCGAAGATCATTCACTGAACGGTTCCCCGCGTCGTATTGAGTCGCACGCTAACCGCATCCGCCGCTTCGGGGATGCGGTTTTTTTTCGGTAAAATGCGGCACGTCCTTCACGAGAGCCAGCATGCCCCATTCCACGCCCCAAACAATCACCATCACCCGCCCCGATGACTGGCACCTGCACTTGCGCGACGGCGCGATGATGGCCAGCGTGCTGCCGCACACGGCACGACAATTTGGCCGTGCCATCGTGATGCCCAATCTTAAGCCGCCGGTAACCCTGACCAGCCAGGCCGTGGCCTATCGCGAGCGCATCGTGGCCGCCTTGCCAGCCGGAATGACGTTCGAGCCGCTGATGACGCTTTACCTGACTGACAACACCGCGCCGGATGAAATCCGTCGTGCCAGGGATAGCGGCATCGTCCATGGCGTCAAGCTTTATCCGGCCGGAGCCACCACCAATTCCGACGCCGGCGTGAGTGACCTGACCAAATGCTACAAAACGCTGGAAGTCATGCAGGAAGTCGGTTTGCCGCTGTTGTTGCATGGCGAAGTCACCGATCCCGCAATCGATCTTTTCGATCGCGAAGCCGTCTTCATCGATCGCGTGCTGATGCCGCTGCGCGCGGCCATGCCGGCGCTGAAAATTGTCTTTGAACACATCACCACCAGCGAAGCGGCAGCGTACGTGTCGGAGTCCGCCGGACCGATCGCGGCAACGATTACCGCACATCATTTGCTGTACAACCGGAACGAGATTTTCAAGGGCGGAATCCGGCCGCATTACTATTGCCTGCCCGTGCTCAAGCGTGAACAGCATCGACTGGCGCTGCTCAAGGCGGCGACGTCGGGCAATCCACGATTTTTTCTCGGAACTGATTCGGCGCCACATCCGAAAGGGTTGAAAGAGCATGCCTGCGGTTGTGCCGGTTGCTACACCGCACTGCACGCGATGGAGTTGTACACGCAGGCCTTCGACAGTGCTGGCGCCCTCGATCAGCTGGAGCAATTCGCCAGCTTCAACGGACCGGATTTTTACCAGTTGCCTCGCAACGCTGGCACCATCACGCTGCAGCGCAAGGAATGGTCGATGCCGGCTGAACTGGCGGTTGGCGACACCACCGTGGTGCCCCTGAATGCCGGAGAGAGCCTGCCCTGGAAGATGGAATGACCACTTGTGCCGGGCCACTTGATTTCAGGTCCGGTATCGACTGGAATCAACCCTGGCTGGCACCTCTGCGTGCTCGTGGCGAGCCTCTTTGCCTACAGCATGCAGATTGGCGTGGCGCTATTGATGCGCATGCGCGGGGTAGCGACATGCGCAATCACATGGGTTTGCCAATTCGTTTTGTGCCGCAGTCCGAGCTGCCGCCGGGCCAGGGCTACGAGGCCTTCATTGGTGCCACCGGACAGGTACCTACCCGCAATAATCTGCATGATTTTTTCAATGCGCAAGTCTGGTTGGCTTTTCCGCAGATCAAGTCAAAACTCAATGCGTTGCAAGCAGCCGATATTGCCCGTCAGACGATCGAATCTGGTGGAGTCACTGCTGCCCATCGCGGCCAACTGCGTGACGCGCTGACGATCTTTGATGAAAGCTCTGCGCTGCTGGTGTCGAGTGATGCGAGCCTGTTTGCCGCACTGCGCGCGCATGACTGGCGCTCGGTCTTTATTGACAGGCGCAATGACTTCGGACGGACTTGCGAGGTTTATCTGTTTGGCCATGCGCTGATGGAAAAGCTGGTTGCTCCCTACAAGGGAATCACAGCACATGCCTGGCTGGTCGAAGTAGAAGGAGATTATTTTGACCGCCCGGAAGCCGCCCGGATGGCGCATGTCGATGGCGTGATCGCCGGTCAGCTCACCGCAGCTTTGCGTAATCGTGACTACGCGCCGTTGCCGTTAATGGGCATCCCCGGGTGGGTCGGGGCACAAGATGCGGACTTCTACGCCGATTCGTCGGTATTCAGGCCCCGCCGGATCCGGTGACAAGTTATTTGCGGACATGAAAAAAGCACCCGAAGGTGCTTTTTTTGCTGAAGTCCGTTGGCCACTGAAGTGACCAAGGGGAATCAGAATGTGTGGCGAACGCCGACTGCGTAGCCCTTGTCACCCGAGCCTGCGGTGATGTCACCAGCGTTGCCGACCGTGTATGCCGCGCCGTTGTCGTTCTTGATATGTGAGAACTGGGCGTACAAAGCGGTCCGCTTGGATACGTTGTACTCATAGCCAATCGCCATTTGCTTGGCATCTTGCGCAGATGCGGTCTTGTCTTTGCGGTCGATGTACGACAGTTGGACATTGCTGACGCCAAACGGGATCGTCGCACCGATCAGGAAATCACGTGTGTCGGCGCTTGCAACCGGTACGTAAGTCCGGTTGTACGGCATGCCGGCAGCAGCGTTAAAACCAACCAGAACGGAGCCAGGTGCCGCGCTGGTGAAGCTTGGACCCTTGACTGTCGCGTACAGCGCCGACAGTTTGACCACGTCGAAGTTATAGGAGGCGGCAATGATGGCGTTCTTGGTCACTGCAGTTGATTGGGCGGCAACATAAGCCGCTGGCAATGCGGATGCCGGCGCTGCATTTTGGCGCTGCATTGCTGCACGTATCATCAGGGGACCATTGGCATACTGGAGGGCTCCGTTGATCACGCGTCCCAGTTTGGTGTCGCCCGCGACTTCGCCGAAGCCGTAAAGCAATTCACCACTGAAACCCGAAAACGATGGGCTGACATACAGAATGCTGTTGTTGCTGCGGCCGTTCGAACCAGTGAATGCCACCAGGTTACCGGAGTTGCCCTCGCCGCCTGCGCCGAATGGATCAACTGCAGCAACTGTTTTGAAGTAAGGATTGTATTGGCGACCCATGGTCAACGTACCGTTATTGCTTTTCAAGCCGACGAAGTTCTGGCGGGCGAAAACGGTGCCGGCTGGATTCGCAGTCGATGCGCCTTGAGCATTGCCGCCGGTATCGATGGTGATGCCAGTCTCAAGCAGGAATACAGCAGCAACGCCGCCGCCCAAATCTTCTACGCCGCGGAAACCGAGGCGTGAGCCGGCAGTGACGCCGCTCGTCAGTTTGGTAACTGAACCCGATGGATTGCCGCTTTCGTGTACTACGCCTGCGTCCATGATGCCGTACATCGTGACTGAACTTTGTGCTGAAGCCGAACCAGCGATGGCGCTCAGGACTGCAAGTGCGAGTAGTGATTTTTTCATTGATAATCTCCAAGAGTTTTTAGAAAAAACATTATTGTTTTAAGTTCAAAGGCTCAACGGCATCGCAATTCAGCTTTGTCGTTTCTCTTCTGCGAGACAAGAAGCTGGTGAGCATTTCAACAAATATCAGCCACCAGAGCAAAGAAAATTTGGTGTGCAAGGCGATAAGGGCGTGTTGATGTTGCGGTGTCACAACAAGGTATTTTTATATTGGCAAATGGGGAAAAACATGTTTAGTCGAACGGATAACTGGATTGCCGGTTTTGATAGCGCATTGCGCATCATTGCCGGAGTGGCTGTCGCAGCGCGGGCAAGTCCTGCTTTGGCAGTAGAAGATGTGGCGATGAGCGAAGAAGACAGGCGGCACAGCGCCGGTCTGATGCGTGTCAATCATGTCGGGGAAGTCTGCGCACAAGCGCTGTATCAAGCCCAGGGACAATTTGCCCGTAGCGCAGCACTGACCGGACAATTCGCACATGCGGCGCGCGAAGAAGAAGACCATCTGGCGTGGACTGCCGAGCGCATTGCCCAACTGGGTTCGCACACCAGCGTGCTTAATCCGATCTGGTTTGCAGGATCGTATTTACTTGGGATTGCAGCAGCGCGGGCCGGAGATAAACGAAGCCTCGGTTTCGTGGTCGAGACCGAACGTCAGGTTGAAGCGCACCTGACTCATCATCTCGATACGTTACCGGCGACTGACACGATGTCGCGCGCCATCGTGCTGCAAATGCGCGACGATGAAATCGCTCACGGTGCTGCTGCTCAGGAGTTGGGGGCGAGTGAGTTGCCTAAGCCCGCGCGGCTCCTGATGGGGGTCATCAGCAAAGTCATGACGCGTACCGCCTACTATTTATAGGTGTGTCAGGCCTGTTCGAGGATCTCGATGCTGTGCGTGATGACGGCTGATTTTTCAAGCATGATCGATGCAGAGCAGTATTTGTCGTGTGACAGTTTGATAGCGCGCTCAACCAGATTGGGTTTCAGGCCAATGCCGGTGACGATGAAATGGAAATGGATTTTGGTAAAGACCTTCGGGTCTTTTTCTGCGCGCTCCGAGGTCAGCTTGACTTCGCAATTGCGAATTTCCTGGCCGCTTTTGCGCAGAATCAGTACGACGTCGTAGGCGGTGCAGCCACCGGTGCCGAGCAACACGATTTCCATTGGACGCGGTGCCAGGTTCCGGCCGCCTCCATCGGGTGCGCCATCCATGGCAACTACGTGGCCAGAGCCGGTTTCTGCAAGAAAAGTCATTCCGGATAAGCCGGTCCAGCGTACGGTGCATTCCATGTGCGAGTTCTCCATTGATTCGGTAAGCGGATTCATTAACGGACGCAGTTTAACGACTGGTGCAGCAGTTGTCTCAGGTCGCTGCGTTTTAAATTGACCCGAAGCCCGCACTACGGGTACACTCTCGCGTTCTTCTGTACGCTCAGGAAGAGATAACAAGGCAGAGTCTGCGCAAGTTAGCGCGTGGAACCACCTATCTTTGAGCGAATCAATCTAGTTAGGAAGTCATCATGAAAACTTTTTCCGCTAAAGGCCATGAGGTCAAGCGTGAATGGTTTGTGATTGACGCGACGGACAAAATCCTCGGACGTGTTGCCAGCGAAGTGGCACTCCGATTGCGCGGCAAACATAAACCCGAATTCACCCCGCACGTTGATACGGGTGATTTCATTATCGTCATCAATGCAGGCAAGTTGCGTGTTACCGGTAGCAAGGCTACCGAGCGTACGTACTATCGCCACAGTGGTTATCCAGGCGGTATCTACGAGACCAACTTCCTGAAGATGCAACAGCGTTTTCCAGGTCGCGCGCTTGAAAAAGCGGTCAAAGGCATGTTGCCTAAAGGCCCGTTGGGCTACGCGATGATCACGAAGCTCAAGGTCTATGCAGAGGCAACACATCCGCATTCCGCGCAGCAACCCAAAGTACTTGAACTCTAAGGAACTGACATGATCGGTATCTACAACTACGGGACCGGCCGTCGCAAGAGTGCAGTCGCTCGCGTCTTCATCAAAACCGGCAGCGGTCAGATCGTCGTCAACGGCAAGCCAGCGAATGAATATTTTTCGCGCGAAACCGGTTTGATGGTGATTCGCCAGCCACTCGAGCTGACCAACAACGTCACCACTTTTGACATCATGATTAACGTCAACGGCGGCGGTGAATCCGGCCAAGCTGGTGCAGTTCGCCACGGTATCACTCGTGCATTGATCGACTACGATGCCACCCTGAAGCCAGAACTGGCCAAGGCTGGTTTCGTTACTCGTGATGCGCGTGAAGTCGAGCGTAAAAAAGTCGGCCTGCGTAAAGCACGTCGCGCAAAGCAGTTCTCGAAGCGTTAATCGCGTCTTCAGTATTGCCAGAACCGCCGGATTCGTCTGGCGGTTTTTTTTCGCCTGCACCGAACGCATTTCGGCTGCTGTTAGAATTCAGCATAACCAGTTAGGGGGAAAAAATGATCAAAGTTGGAATCGTCGGCGGCACGGGATATACCGGCGTTGAATTGTTGCGTTTGCTGGCAGTGCATCCGGAGGTTGAATTAACCGCGATCACCTCGCGCAAAGAGGCTGGATTGCCGGTAGCCGATATGTTTCCTTCGCTGCGCGGTCACGTTGCGCTGGCGTTTTCGTCTCCTGAGACAGCCCGTCTCGACGAATGCGATGTGGTGTTCTTCGCGACGCCTCACGGCGTAGCCATGCACCAGGCACCGGCGCTGCTGGAAGCTGGTGTCAAGGTCATTGATCTGGCGGCTGATTTTCGTTTGCAAGATACGGCGGTATTCGAGCAGTGGTACGGCATGCCGCATTCCTGTCCTGAGCTATTGGCCGAAGCCGTGTACGGCTTACCCGAAGTTAATCGCGAGGCAATACGCCATGCGCGGCTGATCGGGTTGCCGGGTTGCTATCCGACATCAATGCAGCTCGGCTATGCGCCGTTGCTGGCTGGTGCGATCCCGTTGGTAAACGAATCGGGCTTGATCGCCGACTGTAAATCGGGCGTCTCCGGCGCTGGTCGCAAGGCCGAGATCGGGGCGTTGATGGCTGAAGCCAGTGATAATTTCAAGGCGTATGGCGTCAAGGGACATCGTCACTTGCCGGAAACCGTTCAGGGTCTGCAAGCGATCTCGGGGCGGCCCGTTGGTCTGACGTTCGTGCCACATCTGGTGCCAATGATCCGTGGTATCCATTCGACCTTGTATGCGCAGATATTGCCGGAGGCGCGGGGTACGGATTTTCAGGCGCTGTACGAGCAGCATTTCAAGGGTGAGCGGTTTGTCGATGTGATGCCTGCCGGAAGTCATCCTGAGACCCGTTCGGTGCGGGCCTCCAACATGCTCCGTATCGCGGTTCACCGGCCCGGTAATGGTGACCTGCTGGTGATCCTCGTAGTGGAAGACAACCTCGTCAAGGGCGCTGCAGGGCAGGGCGTGCAGTGCATGAACATCCTGTTTGGACTCGACGAAACGATGGGGCTGACGCACGTGCCGGTCATGCCTTGATGTCACTGGCCTTTTTGTTGTCATGAGGATTAAGTTGTGGTTCCGGCGACTGTCGATTTCTGCGCCTCGCATGACCATAAAAAGCCATTTTCCATGGCCGCTGAAAATGCTTTTCATGGTCTGTACGATCGCGCTCGGGGGCGCGGCCGCCTTGTGGATCTACGATCTTGGACGGCAGTTCACCGGGAGTGGTCAGCCCGTACAGCAAAACGCATCAGCCTATCAGCAGCAACTCGACAAGTTGTCGGCCGAACGGGATCGCTATTCCAGCACGGTCAACGCATCGGAAAGCCAGTTGATGATCGAGCGCAGTGCGCAGACGCAGCTGGCCGCCCAGGTCAAGGTGCTGGAAACGGAAAATGCGCGCCTCAAGGAAGATCTGGCATTTTTTGAAAGCTTGCTGCCAACCGGCACCGGCGGTCCGGAAGTGTCCATCCGTCGCTTGACCGTCGACATGGTCGGCCAGAATCAGGTGCGCTACCGGTTGCTGCTAATGCAAGGGGCGCGCGGTAAAAGTGATTTCATTGGCACGCTCCAGCTTGCCGTTACGACATTGCAAGCAGGGCGGAGTACGGTCATACTTTTTCCCGCAGCAAATTCCGCTGACGCCGCTCAGTTCAAGCTCGGATTCCGGCATTATCAGCGTGTTGAAGGCGTGCTCACGCTACCCGACGGCATGTCGGCAAGATCGGTGCAGGCACGGATCTATGAAAAAGGCCAGATGCGAACCCAGGCGTCGGCAAACTTGTAAAGGTAGCTCCCATGTTCGGTCGCAAATCCAAAAGTACCATCGACAGTCTGATTGGCATTTCCACCTCCATCGTTGGCGACGTGCATTTCAAGGGCGGTTTGCGCATCGATGGTCATGTCAAAGGCAACGTCATCGCTAACCCGGGCGAAACTAGCATGCTGGTTATTTCGGAGCAGGCGAAAATCGAAGGCGACGTCCGGGTGGCCCACCTGGTGGTCAATGGCGAAATCGTCGGACAGGTGTTTTCTGCCGAGCTACTTGAACTGCAGCCGAAAGCCCGCATAACTGGCGATGTGTATTACAAAGCGCTGGAGATGCACGGTGGCGCTGTGGTGTCCGGCAAGCTGACCCATGACCTGGTCGGCGAGCCGGTATTGAAACTGGCACTGCCAAAGTTGGCGTCTTCCGGCACATGATCTGGTGTGGCCGTTTATAATGCGAAACATTAGTCCAGTGGGAGTCATGAAATGAATGCAGTTACCGAAATGCCAGCACCGATTCTGTTTAGTGATAGTGCGGCGATGAAAGTCGCGCAACTGATCGAAGAAGAAGGTAATCCCGACCTGAAATTGCGCGTGTTTGTTCAAGGCGGTGGTTGCTCCGGTTTCCAGTACGGTTTCACGTTCGACGAAATCGCCAATGAAGACGATACGACGATGACGAAGAACGGCGTACAGTTGCTGATCGATTCGATGAGCTACCAGTATCTGGTCGGTGCCGAAATTGACTACAAGGATGATCTTGAAGGCGCGCAATTCGTCATCAAGAATCCGAATGCCACCACCACATGTGGTTGCGGATCGTCCTTCTCGGCCTGATTCGCAGGGAAGTACAAAAAAAAAGCGCAGATTACTCTGCGCTTTTTTATTGGGTGAATGGTTTTCAGGCCGGATAAAGCGCGCCCAAAATACGAGTACCTCGCGCGC
>AEPR01000448.1 GCA_000195205.2 Oxalobacteraceae bacterium IMCC9480
GCACGGTTTCATCGTGCCCACGCGAGCGCACCACCAAACTCAATGCGAGCGAATCATCGTCCCGAATGCCTGCTCGGTCAGCACTTCCAGCAGCAACGAATGCTCGATGCGGCCATCGATAATGTGGACCGTATTGACACCCGATTTGGCCGCATCCAGCGCCGATGAAATCTTCGGCAACATGCCGCCCGAGATCGTGCCATCGGCGAACATCTCATCGATCTCGCGCGCCGACAGATCGGTGACGAGGTTGCCGCTCTTGTCCATCACGCCGGGAATATTGGTCATCATGATCAGCTTCTCGGCCTTCAGGATTTCGGCGATCTTGCCGGCGACGAGGTCGGCGTTGATGTTGTAGGCCTGGCCGTCTTCGCCAAAACCGATCGGCGAAATGATCGGGATGAAGGCGTCATCCTGTAGCGCCTTGACCACCGCCGGGTTGATCGCATCGATCTCGCCAACGAAACCCAGATCCAGGAATTGCCCCGGATTTTCGCTGTCCGGCATCTTCATTTTGCGGGCGCGGATCAGGCCGCCATCCTTGCCGGTCAGCCCGACTGCCTGGCCGCCGTAGTGATTGATCAGCATCACGATGTCTTGCTGGACTTCGCCGCCAAGCACCCATTCGACGACTTCCATGGTTTCTTCATCGGTGATGCGCATGCCGCGGATGAAGGTGCCCTGCTTGCCGATTTTTTTGAGCGCGTTGTCGATTTGCGGACCGCCGCCATGGACCACGACCGGGTTCATGCCAACCAGCTTGAGCAAGATCACGTCGCGTGCAAAACCATGCTTGAGACGCTCTTCGGTCATTGCATTGCCGCCGTATTTGACGACGATGGTCTTGCCATGGAACTTGCGGATGTAGGGCAGGGCTTCGGCCAGGATTTCAGCCTTGATTTGCGGTGAAACCGAGAACAGGTCGGGAAGGAGTTCGGACATGGCAATTCCAAAAATGAATTGCGGCGATTTTACAGCGAAACGTTTCCGGGCTCGCAGGCAATTTCTTGTTTTTAGCGACGCGTTCCGTTAGCCTTTCGTGCAAGCGCCAACAGGCGATCTCCGCATCACGACAAGGCGCTCACCATGACCACAACACTGCACCGGGAACTTGAAGCACTGCGCCCGGCCCTGCTGCGATTTGCCATCCTGCAGCTGCGTGACAGCACATTGGCCGACGATGTGGTGCAGGAAGCGCTGATCGCTGTCCTGGAAAAACCCGACCGGTTTGCCGGCCAGTCGACGCTACGCACCTACGTCACCGGCATCCTGAAATTCAAGATCATCGATGCACTGCGGGCCGCAGGACGCACCCGGCAATTTCTTGTCACCGAGGACCAGAGCGAGGATGACGTGATCGATGCGCTGTTCGCCGCCAATGGCCACACCATCGACAAACCGCGTCCGTGGGGCAATCCCGACGCGGCGCTGGAACAGAAGGATTTTTTCCGGGTGATGGAAATCTGTCTGGAAAAACTGCCGCCGAACACGGCGCGCATCTTTCTGATGCGCGAATGGCTGGAACTCGACACCGATGAAATTTGTCAGGAACTGGCGATCACCACGTCTAACGCCTGGGTCATGTTGTATCGCGCACGATTGCGTCTGCGCGCATGCCTGGAACTGCACTGGTTCGGCAATCTGCCCGCCAGCCACGCTCGCTAAGGAATCGCCATGAGCCTCAAACCCACTTGCCGTGAAGTCCATCGCCTGGTTTCGGAAGGCCAGGACCGCGACTTGTCCATCCTCGAAAAAATCCGTGTGCGCGTGCATCTGGCTATCTGCGATGCCTGCACGACCTTCAATGCGCAGATCGGTTTTTTACGCCGGGCCATGCACAAGTTCGAGATCCCGGCCGATACGCCGGGGACGCCGCCCGCCCCGGCCAAGCCGGATGCCGAATGAGTCGCTGCCCGCGCTGCGGTGCCGAATTCGGCTGCGGCATGGTCGATCCGGCCGCCCCCGGTCCGTGCTGGTGTACGTTGTTACCGAGCTTGCCGGCGCAGCCGGCCGGCAGCGATGCCAGCTGCTTTTGTCCGGCCTGCCTGCGCGAGCTGCTGGAGCAAACACCGCCGCCAGCGGCATCCTGATTGACCTCATCGGCGCAGCGCATGCCAGCCCCCGACCACGACTGGGACCGCCAGCGCCAGCGTCGACAAGCGATCCCACCAGCCGTCGCCCACCAGCGCCATGAGCAGGCCAGCCATGGTCAACAAGCCCAGCGTCGCCGGCCAGCTCCACACGCGAATCAGTGCGCGCGTCATGGCATCGCATCGCCGCGCACTGGTGCCGCCAGTGCCGGCAAACCGGTCACGCTGCGCCGGCGCACGCCGCGCGCCAGCCACAGATACACACCACTACCCAGAACAACGATGGTCGCCATGTCGAGCAGGGCCCAGAGTATTTTCATGCCCATGCCGCCGTAATCGCCGAAATGCAGCGGCTGCGAAATCAGCAGGCCGGTCAGATACCAGGGCAAGCTGCGGCTGTCAGTCACTTGCGCGGTTTGCGCATCGACCAGTACCGGCTGGTATAGCCGCGCTGTCAGCGCATCGCGGCCGCGCATGAAAATCCCGTAGTGATGCGGACTGCTGAACGGCGTGCCCGGCCACGCAATAAAACCGAAATCCATGTCGGGGTGCAGCGCCTGCGCGGCCTGCATCGATTGCTGCATCGACGCCAGCTGCGTGGGCACCGGCAAATCCTTGTAAGGCGCGACCATCTGCGCCATCTGGTCCGACTGCCAATACTTGAGCACCAGGTCGGCCCAGGTATTGATCATGCCGGTTGCGCCAACGACCAGCGCCCAGACCAGCGTCGCGGCCCCCAGCAGATTATGGGTATCGAGCCAGCGGGTGCGCGGCGTGCGCTCGCGGCGCACCGTGCCGAACGCCAGCTTGCGCATGAACGGCGCGTACAGCACGACCCCTGAAATGATCGCGACGATCAGCAGCAAGCCCATGAAACCCAGGAACAGCATGCCCGGCAAGCCGGCAAACAGGTCGACGTGCAGCCGGAACATCACATAAACGAAGCTGCCTTCGAATTTCGGTTCGGCCAGGACCTTGGCGGTACGGGCATCGACGGCGATCGAATTAAAGTTCGGGTCGTTGATGAAATCGCCCAGCGTGACATTCCAGATCCGCGCTTCGTCGATCTCGCGCGACATGTACTGGACGATCTTGCCGGGATACAGCGCCTTGGCGGCCGCCAGTACCTGGTCGACATCAGCAAGTGGCGTGGCGGCTGGCATCGACGGTGCCTCGACGACATTGCCGAGCAAGCCATCAATCTCGTGATGAAAAATCAGCGGCAGGCCGGTCAGGCACAACAACAGCATGAAAACGGTGCAGACCAGGCTGCTCCATTTGTGGATCCAGGCCCAGCGGCGCAGTGTGACAGGAGGCATCGGGGGTCTTTGGAAAGGGCAGAAAATGCCAACAAGGAAGATCTTAATGCAAATCACTCGCATTGACTAGCCAACGACGCCTTAGGTCGATATGATTGGCCCGATCCTCTTTCCTTCTAGAAATTACCTTCATGAATCCCCTCGATTTCACGCTTTCCCCCCTCGCACTAGCTGTTTTATTGCTCGTCAACACTACGGCACAGGCACAAACCGCCACTACCACCGCAACTGCCGCGCCACAGGTTTTGCAAA
>AEPR01000447.1 GCA_000195205.2 Oxalobacteraceae bacterium IMCC9480
CCGAACGCAAGGCCAGCGTATCGTCAGGCAATTGCACGCCCGGCTCCATGCGCACCAGATAGCCGATGTCGGCTTGCAGGCGCTGATTCAGCGCGACCAGAAAATCGGCGATGCCGATCGGCTTGACGGCCAGCGCACGACGGGCTTCGGCAACCCAGGCCAGCAGCAGCGGGCCGGGCTCGTCCACCTTCAGATAAGCGCCGAGCTCGAAACTGAGCTGTTCGGTGTAATCGAAGGGAAAATTTTCTGCGTATTGCTCGACAAAAAAATCGAACGGATTGATGACTGTCATGTCGGCCACCAGATCGACCGTGAATGACAGTTCGGCGGTGCGCTCCGGAAAAACTACGCGGGCGATGTAGTTGCCGTACGGGTCTTGCTGCCAGTTCAGGAAATGCGCTTCCGGCAGGATATTGAGCGAGTACGACAGGATCGGCGTGCGCGCATGGGCGGCGGGACGCAGCCGGACCTCGTGCGGTGCCAAGCTGACGAGTCGGTCGTAGCGGTAGCTGGTCTTGTGATGGAGTGCGACTCGAATCGCCATGATGAAACCTTTCGATGAGGGGGCTGGAGAGAAATCGGTCCTCGTCGCGACGGAGCGGTGATCCCGGGGCATAGTGTATGCGCAGATGCCATATTGCTATGATCGCTTGCGCACGCTACTTCCCGTTTAACACCTCCAGCGACGCACCGGGCGGGTGCGCCAATGACGGTGTCCTGTCATAAGCAAAATATGCACCCGCGCCATTCAACGCAGCGCCGGCCCGATTAGGCGGTTTCCCATGATGCCCGATATGCGCCATCGGCATCGTAATCCCGGGCTTGCTTTTGCGGATTGAAGCGCCGCCCGCCGCGCGGATCGGTGCCGCGCCCGGCCAGATACAGCCAGTTGCCCTGGTTGGCTGTAGACGTCGTAATCCACCAGTTGGGACTCAAACCACGCCGCCCCGGCACGCCAGTCGCCGCCCAGGTCGTGAATCAGGTAACTGGCGACGATCTGGCGCAGCCGGTTCGACAGGTAGCCGGTGGTGGCGAGTTCGCGCATGCCCGCGTCGACGATGGGCTCGCCCGTCAGGCCGTGGCTCCAGCGCGCAAATTGTGCAGCGTCATGCACCGGTCTGGCCATCCCGGCATCGGCGAGGCCGTAATGGCGGTACAGCTTGCGGCCGTATTTCAGGTGCAGAAACCGGAAATAGTCGCGCCACAGCAATTCGAACCAGAGCCAGTAGGTGCTGTCATTGGCACCAAAGTCATCCTCGAACTGTTCGATCGCGGCGTTGATGGTGCGCGCCGACAAGGCCCCCGTGGCCAGCCAGGGCGAGAACTTGCTGGAATAGTCGAGTCCCATCAGGCCGTTGCGGGTGTCCTTGTAGGTGTGCGCGAGTTTGCGCTCCAGATACTGGTGCAGATGCGCGAGTCCCGCGCTGGTGCCGCCTGCACAGACCGCGGACTGGTACGGAAAAGACGAGCGCACATCCGTATCGGGCAGTGCGGGCGGCGAGTCTTGCCAGCGATGCGGCAGTGGCGAAGGCAAAACCGGCAAGGGTGGAATCAGCGCCGGATAATCCTCCGGGACGGGCGGGGCCACGTCGGCTTTTTCGACCGCGGTACGAAACAGCGTGAACATGTCCGGCAAGCGCCGCGTTGAAAACGGCAGCGCGTCCGGCTCAAGCAAGCTCGATTGCCAGACCAAATCGATGTTCAGGCCGGCTGTGCGCAAGGCCTGCACGGCATCCTGCTCGTCCGGCGCAGCGATCGCCTCGCCCACGATGCATGTCGCACCGATGCTGCGGGCTAGCGCCGGCAAGACGTCCTGAGGCCGCCCGGCCAGTTCGATCAGTTCACTACCCCGGGCAGCCAGCTGCGCGGCCAGGTCCGCCAGTGTCGCGGCCAGGAAAGCACGCCGGTGGTCACCGACCCGTTCGAACCCCCAATGCGTCAGCGCCCGGTCCGATGGATCGTGGCAAAACACCGGCACGATGTGGCTGCTTTCCCGGCAAGCCAGCAAAAAGGCCGGATTATCCAGCAAGCGCAAGTCGTTACGAAACCAGTAAATCACGGTGCTCATGCTTTGCCCCCTTTGTCACGGCGGCAGCGTTCGGAGCAATATTTGACGTCGTCCCAAACGCGCTCCCATTTCTTACGCCAGGTAAATGGCAGCCCGCAGCTGACGCAGGTCTTAGTGGGCAGGTTGGATTTTTTTTGCATTTTCATACGAAGTTGTCCTGGCGGACCGTGCAGACAGACCCGTTTTCTTGATGATTTCCGAGCGGCAACTTTGCCACAATTTGGAGAATAATGCAGGCTGAGGCATCGCAGCAGATCGGCGGGTCCATCCGGCGCTTGTCCGGCGCTTGTCCTGACCTCGTGACAGCGCAAAAGCACGCTGCGACATCCGTTGCGCCAAACAAAAAAGGGCTACCAGCCGAAGCGTGTAACCCTCTGATTAACCTTGATGTTTCTGGTGCGGCTGGCTGGAATCGGACCAGCGACCCTTGGCTTCGGAGGCCAAT
>AEPR01000446.1 GCA_000195205.2 Oxalobacteraceae bacterium IMCC9480
TACCCTGGTTTTGCAGGTAAAAAGTTTTTTTGGAAGACTTCTACGCTGGCTTTATTACGATTACCATGAGGCAGGTACTAGGACACTTTCGCCGGTTGCGATTAGTTTTTTGTTTGTTTTTCTCTTCGCTCTTGCCTCTTTCGCATCCTGTCTTTGTGTTGCTGCGATAGTGCTTGCGCTTGGATTGCTCCAGTCGGTGTGAATTTTTTCGGAGAGTTTATCAACTTTTTCTGTGGCGATACGGCGCGTTTTTTCTGCACCTTTGAGGATGCCGTTTGCAGTTTGTCGAATTGGCCGACATAAAGCGACGATGGTTTTTCTCGCTTGAAGCAATTTATCGATTTCCTTCAGCAAGTCTCTGACGATCCCGTCTTGTTCAAGCGGTGATCCGCTCTTCCCGACGACTCGTGCCAGGTGTAATTCGCCGGGTTTTACTCGTAATTCGCGAATCATCCACGATCCATCATTTTTCCGAATGAAACGTGCCATCACTGGTTCGTTGTCGCCGAAGTTGTTAGCGTTTTTTGTCGGTAAAAAATTAAGGACTAGTGCGCAATTAATCGGGACCTGTGCTCTTACTAATTCGCGCTTGTACGTTAATAACAGATAATCAATTTCGTGAATTTCAGCGATCAGTGCTTGCGCTGAATCTTGGATTGATTTCAGCATGTATTTGTTGAGTATTGGCTTCGCGCTATTGGCGCCATTATTTTGCGAAAGTATTTTATCCATTTCTATATTTTACATCTACATTTAGCTTTTAAAATTGCACTGCCTAAATATATAACGATCCTATTTATCGTGCGTTTCATTGTGTTTCATTGCGTTTCAATGCGTTTCGTAGCAATTACTTGTCCGATCTTTCAGCAGAATAACTTTAACAATTGAAATATCTACTGCCTTCCTGATGGTAAATCCAAGAATTCCATGGCAAATGAAATAGAGAAATCCATCTGTTGAACGAGATCAGGAGCCATTTACTGGCGAGTGAGTGATTCCATGACGGGAGCGTTTCTACTGAAACGATTTGTCAAAGTAAGGATGAATGGATATCAAGGTGTGGAAGTTTGGATTTCCATAATAAGGATTGATTGCTGTCGGATATTTATCGAGGTGATTATCGTGTGGGATATCGCCGAGTTCCTGCAGG
The DNA here is from genome assembly GCA_000195205.2 of Oxalobacteraceae bacterium IMCC9480. Taxonomy (GTDB): domain Bacteria; phylum Pseudomonadota; class Gammaproteobacteria; order Burkholderiales; family Burkholderiaceae_D; genus Actimicrobium. Next base: position 1,151 of record AEPR01000446.1, read on the forward strand.
ATAAGCCTAGGGGTTGCCGTAGGAAAATCCCTGAGTCGATTGCGTGAAGGAGCCGGTTACCGGCGAGTGAAGGATTCCAGCGTAGATGCACTTTGCATCGTAGCTACGTATTGCTGCATTTACGTTCGGGGTTGCTGTCTCGATTTTCCGTTTTGATTACGGTCGGCCGCACGGATCGTCGACTTGATTGATTGATCTGGTTGCGATCGCACTTGATGATTACGCCGATGTCGGGGCTAGGAAAATCCCTGCGTCGATTGAGTGAAGGAGCCGGTTACCAGCGAGTGAAGGATTTCATGTGCAGATGCACCCTTGCATCGGAGCTGAGTATTCTTGGATTCGCATCCGTAGTTGACGTTTGGATTTTCAATTTTCCGCTTGATAGTTTGCACGCCGGGGTGCCTTGTGGGCCTCCCTTGGGTGTGTGAATTGGCATGATGATCTCTCTATATATTTATATGCGGCGGGCTTTTGACGTTGGAATATCCCTATGGGCGATCCGACAAACGCACGAGCCAGTTACTGGCGAGTGCGAGGCTTCAAGGGTGTGGAATCTGTCTGGACGGGTTCCACCTTCGACATTGATGGGTCGATCGTGACGCCGTTGCCGTTGCCGTTGCCGTTGCCGTT
>AEPR01000445.1 GCA_000195205.2 Oxalobacteraceae bacterium IMCC9480
GGCACGGCATCATGTGCCCACGCGCGCGCCCCGGGAAATCCCGCCAAGGCCGACCGGTCGGCGGTGCGCTCGCGTGAGCACGATCAACCCGTGCCCACCCTATGAGCTGCGTATCTGTGGAATTGAAAAAGCCTTCCGGACAGTGCTGTCCGGAAGGCTCTTTTGCAATCAAAAAGGGGATGATTGGTCGCAACTAGTAGCGACTAGTAGCGAATTTACACATCGGTATTTTAGCTACTAATCTTTACTTGTTCATCCTTTGTTCACTTCAGATCGCCCGCGCCAGCTTCTCCGCAATGCCGATGTAATTCGACGGCGTCATCGCCAGCAGCAAGTCCTTGGCATCCTGCGGAATCGCCAGGCCGACGATGAAGTCGCGCAGCGCGTCTTTCGAAATGCCTTTGCCGCGCGTCAGTTCCTTCAATTGCTCGTAGGCGTTTTCGACGGCGTAGCGGCGCATCACGGTTTGCACCGGCTCGGCCAGCACTTCCCAGGTGGCGTCGAGGTCTTCGGCCAGGCGCGCCGGGTTGACTTCGAGCTTGTTGAGGCCGCGCAGGCAGCTGTCATAGGCCAGGATCGTGTAGCCGAAGGCGACGCCGATGTTGCGCAGCACGGTCGAATCGGTCAGGTCGCGCTGGAAACGCGAGACCGGTAATTTGTCCGACATGTGCTTGAGCATCGCATTGGCCAGACCGAGGTTGCCTTCGGAATTTTCGAAGTCGATCGGGTTGACCTTGTGCGGCATCGTCGACGAACCGATCTCGCCGGCTTTCAGGCGCTGCTTGAAATAGCCGACCGAGATGTAGCCCCACAGGTCGCGGTTCAGGTCGAGCAGGATGGTGTTGGTGCGGGTGATCGCATCGAACAGCTCGGCCATGTAATCGTGCGGTTCGATCTGGATCGTGTACGGGTTGTAGGTCAGGCCGAGCCGCTGTTCGATCACTTCGCGTGAAAAACTCTCCCAGTCGAAGTTCGGATACGCCGACAGATGCGCGTTGTAATTACCGACCGCACCATTCATCTTGCCGAGGATTTCGACCGCGGCGATGCGCTGTTCGGCACGGCGCAGGCGCGCCACGACGTTGGCGATTTCCTTGCCCAGCGTGGTCGGGCTGGCCGGCTGGCCGTGGGTGCGCGAGAGCATCGGCAGCGCAGCATTCTCGTGCGCCAGCGCGGTCAGCTTGGTAATCACCGCCTGCAGCGCCGGCAGCACGACGTCATTGCGGGCGGCCTTGAGCATCATCCCGTGCGAGGTATTGTTGATGTCTTCGGAGGTGCAGGCGAAGTGAATGAACTCGGACGCCGTGACCAGTTCCGGCACATCCTTGACCTGCTCCTTGAGCCAGTATTCGACGGCTTTCACATCATGATTGGTGACGGCTTCGATGGCCTTGATGCGGGCGGCATCGGCTTCGCTGAAGTCAGTGGCGAGCTTGTCGAGCAAGGCGCCGGCCGCGGGCGAGAAGGGCTGGATTTCACTGAAGCCGGCTTGTGCCAGCGCCTGCAGCCAGCAGATCTCGACTTTCACGCGGTGGTGCATGAAGCCGGTTTCGGACAGGATGGGACGCAATGCATCGGTTTTGGCGGCATAACGGCCATCGAGCGGGGACAGGGCGGAAAGAGGAGATAAAGGCATCGGGGGCGCTCGGCTGACGAAAAAGGGAAGCGCGGATTCTACCATCCGCAGCCACCGGGGAATCCGGTTTTGTCAACCGGCGCGGCGTACCGCAATGACCACAAAAGCCGGCCGGAACCGCCGGAAGCCGGTGCTATAATCCGCCGAAATCCACCCTCTAAGCGTCTATGAAACTCATCGGATCCCTTGCCAGTCCCTACGTACGAAAAGTGCGTGTCGTGATGGCCGAAAAAAAACTGGATTACGAGTTCGTGCTGGAGGACGTCTGGTCAGCCGACAGCACCATTCTTGTGTCCAACCCGCTAGGCAAAGTGCCGTGCCTGATCATGGAAGATGGCGGTGCGATGTTTGATTCACGCGTGATTGTCGAGTACCTCGATACCCTCACACCGGTTGGCAAATTGCTGCCACCACCGGGTCGGGAGCGGGCTGAAGTCAAATGCTGGGAAGCGCTGGCCGATGGCGTGTGCGATGCGGCAGTACTGGTCCGGCTGGAAAAAACCCAGCGTCCGGAGGCCTTGCAAAGCCAGGCGTGGATGGCGCGTCAAACCCTGAAGATGCATGCCGGCCTCAAGGCCATGTCAAGCGGGCTGGCCGACACGGCGTTTTGTGCGGGCAACCAGTACACGCTGGCCGATGTGGCGGTGTGCTGCACCCTGGGCTGGCTGGCGTTCCGTTTTCCTGATATCGACTGGCGGTCCGATTATCCGAACCTGGCCAGACTGGCCGACAAGGTCGGCGAGCGTGCCTCGTTCAAGGACACGTTGCCGCAGTAGCCGTACTACTTGCTGATGGAGTTGCTGCGTGGCGGGCGTCGCCGGGAGGATCCGGCGATGCCCGCTGTGGACTGGATTGTTGCGTTACTAGATGCTGAAGTTGCCGTTATTTTCGTCCGCGAATTTGCTGTTTAATTGGTGTGATTCCGACGCGGCTGTTGCTAGTGTATTTTGCAGTGCGGGTAACCTTCCCGCTTGCTTGTCCGATAAATTTACAACTTGAGTAATTGCGGACGACATTTCCACCGTCACCCTGTCGGTGGGGTTGCCGCCGATTAGGCTAGACAGGCCGCCTCCGCCGCTGTCGCCGTCGGTGTTGTCTTTGGGTGGTTTGTCCTTGGGGGGGACGGGGGTGTCAGGGGTGTTGGGGTGGGGGGTGGTGCCCGCGCCGGCTACAGGTTTGCCCATAGTGTTGCTCCTCGAAAAAATAATTTGTCCAGGATTGAACACTATTTTGTGGTGATAGCTTGACGACAGGTTCCGTCCAAAACGTGTGGCCCGGCCCGGCATGCGTCACGGGACCTTTCCGCTCCCCCTGTCGTCGCACCCACCCTCAAGCCATCGAGCTCGCAATAATCCCGCCCCCAAGGCAGACATCACCCCGATACAGCACCGCCGATTGTCCCGGCGTGACGGCCCACTGGCTGGCATCGAAGGCCAGTTGCAGCCGTTGCGCATCGACCATCCCGACATGGCAGGGCACGTCCGCCTGGCGATAGCGTGTCTTGGCCGATAACTGCCCGTCATCGGGAGGGGCACCGGCGATCCAGCTCAGCTGATCGGCTTCCAGGCTGGCCGATAGCAGCCACGGGTGGTCATGGCCCTGCACCACGTACAACGTATTGGACGCAATATCCTTGCGCGCGACATACCAGGCATCGCTACTGCCGTTGGCATTCTGGTGCGCCTTGATACCGCCTATGCCTATTCCCTTGCGTTGCCCCAGCGTATAAAAACTCAGGCCGACGTGTTCGCCGATGGTGTCGCCTTCCGGCGTTTTCATCGGGCCGGGCTGGTACGACAGATAGCGGTTCAGGAATTCGCGAAAAGGTCGTTCGCCGATGAAGCAGATGCCGGTCGAGTCTTTTTTTGCAGCGTTCGGCAGGCCGAGTTGTTCAGCCATCTTGCGTACTTCGGTCTTGCGGATTTCACCGAGCGGGAACAAGGTCTTCGATAGCTGGGCCTGGTTCAGCCGGTGCAAAAAATAACTCTGGTCTTTGGTGTGGTCGATTGCCTTGAGCAATTCGAAGCGTCCGGCGTCGCTGGCTGACTCGCGCACGCGGGCATAGTGGCCTGTAGCAATCAGATCCGCACCGAGGTGCATCGCATGGTCGAGGAAGGCCTTGAACTTGATCTCGGCATTGCACAGCACATCCGGATTCGGCGTGCGACCGGCTTGGTATTCGCGCAGGAATTCAGCGAAGACGCGGTCCTTGTACTCGGCCGAAAAATTGACGGCCTCGATATCGATGCCCAGCACGTCGGCCACGCTGACCGCATCAATCCAGTCCTGCCGGGTCGAGCAATACTCGGCATCGTCATCGTCTTCCCAGTTCTTCATGAACAGGCCGATCACTTCGTAGCCCTGTTCCTTCAGCAATGCCGCCGATACCGATGAATCGACACCGCCCGACAACCCGATTACTACTTTCTTTTTGCTCATTGCGTACTACCCGTCTGTGTTCAGAAAATCGAGGGAGCACTGTACAGCATCGACAGCGGAATACGTTTGCCGGCCAAATAATCGTCGACGCACAGCAGGACGATATCGCTGCGATGCGTCGCACGCGTGGCCACCAGCTCGTCGTAGGACATCCAGAGCGTGCGGATGATGCCGTGGTCCAGCGGCTGGTCGTGGACCGCACCGGCATCGCCACAAAACGTGAAGCGCAGATAGGTCACATCGATGCCGCTGCGCACCGACAAGTAGCGCGCCATATAAAAACCGACCAGTGCGGTCGGGATAAAGTCGTGGGCGGTTTCTTCCAGGGTTTCGCGGATCACGGCCTGCTCCAGCGATTCGCGTGGATCGAGATGCCCGGCCGGCTGATTGAAGCGGATGCCATCGCTGGTCTCTTCTTCGACCATCAGGAACTTGCCATTGCGCTCGATGATCGCAGCAACGGTGACGGATGGTTTCCATAGTTCGGACATAGGTTCCCCTGAAAGTGGCGCCATTTTACCGTGCCATTTCAGCGTTATGGTGGCGTTTCGGTTGCCACTATTGGTTGACGTCTTTGTTCTGTTACTGTGCGGCTATCCAAGCCGATTTAATCGAGCGCAAGTTTTTTTAGCAAGCATTTGGTGAATCATGAAAAAAACGGCAAAATCAGTCACCTTTTTTTCATCTGCACGCCTCCCACAACAATCAACAACAAGGATCATCCTATGAAAATCGGCATACCCGCCGAAACGCGGCAGGGAGAAACCCGCGTTGCCGCCACCCCCGAGACGGTCAAGAAACTGATTGCCGCCAAACACACGGTCGTCGTGCAATCCGGTGCCGGCGTCCTCGCCAGCGTCACCGATGAAGCCTATGTCGCCGCCGGTGCCACCATCGGTAGCGCCGCTGACGCATTTGCTGCAGCGATGGTCCTCAAGGTGCGGGCACCAAGCGCCGATGAGTTGCCGCTGCTGGCTTCCGGCACCGTCGTCATCGGCATGCTCAATCCCTTCGATACCGACAATACGGCCGCGATGGCCGCACACGGCCTGATTGCGTTTGCGCTCGAAGCCGCGCCCCGCATCACCCGCGCGCAATCGATGGATGTGCTGTCCTCGCAGGCCAACATCGCCGGCTATAAGGCCGTGCTGCTCGCCGCCAACACCTACCAGCGCTTCATGCCGATGCTGATGACCGCTGCCGGTACCGTCAAGGCGGCGCGGATGCTGATCATGGGCGTCGGCGTCGCCGGCCTGCAGGCGATCGCGACGGCCAAGCGCCTCGGTGCAGTCATCGAAGCCTCCGACGTGCGCCCGCCGGTCAAGGAACAGGTCGAGTCGCTCGGTGCCAAATTCCTCGACGTGCCTTACCTCACCGATGAAGAAAAAGAGATCGCCCAGGGCACCGGCGGCTACGCCCGCGCGATGCCGGCCGACTGGATGCGCCGCCAGGCCGAGCTGGTCCACGAGCGCGCCAAACTGGCCGACATCATCATCACCACCGCACTGATCCCGGGACGCAAGGCACCTATCCTGATCGGCGAAGACACCGTCAAGGCCATGAAGCCCGGTTCGGTGATTGTCGACATGGCCGTCGAGCAGGGCGGCAATTGTCCGCTGTCCGAACTCGGCAAAACCGTCACCAAATATGGCGTGCACATCATCGGCGAGCCGAATCTGGCGACGCTGCTGGCAGCCGATGCGTCGGCACTGTACGCGCGCAATGTGCTCGATTTCCTCAAGCTCATCGTCGATGCCGACGGCGCGCTGGCGGTCAACCGCGACGACGAGATCGTCGCCGCCACGCTGCTGTGTTCCGGTGGCGAAGTGCTGCGCAAATAAGTGACGCAAATAAGTTACGCAAATAAGCCATATAAAAAAGAATCGAGGACACCATGGAAGTCAGTCACACCATCATCAACCTGATCATTTTCGTACTGGCGATCTACGTCGGCTACCACGTGGTCTGGACCGTTACTCCCGCGTTGCACACGCCGTTGATGGCGGTCACGAATGCGATCTCGGCCATCATCATCGTCGGCGCCATGCTCGCCGCCGGCCTCACCGAAGGCCGTCTCGGCCAGGTCATGGGCACGCTTGCCGTGGCGCTGGCGGCGGTCAATGTCTTCGGCGGTTTTCTGGTGACGCAGCGCATGCTCGAAATGTTCAAGAAAAAAGAACCGAAGCTCGCCAAGGTGCCGGTTGAAGGAAGCAAGCCATGAGCATGAACCTCGTAACCCTGCTGTATCTGATCGCCTCGGTCTGCTTCATCCAGGCCCTCAAAGGCCTGTCGCATCCATCGACCGCGCGGCGCGGCAATGCCTTCGGCATGGGCGGCATGGCGCTGGCGATCGTCACGACGATTGCACTGATCATCAAGCTCAAATCCGAAGCAATGGGCGCGCCACTGGGCTACGGCCTCGTGATCCTCGGCGTGGTTGTCGGTGGCGGCATCGGTGCCTATCTGGCGCGCACCGTCGAGATGACCAAGATGCCCGAACTGGTCGCGGCGATGCACTCGCTGATCGGTCTGGCCGCTGTCTGTATCGCCGTGGCTGCCGTGTCGGAGCCGTGGGCTTTCAACATCGCGGCGCATGATGTCGCGATCCCGTTCGGTAACCGGCTTGAATTGTTCATCGGCACCTTCGTCGGCGCGATCACGTTCTCGGGTTCGGTCATTGCGTTCGGCAAGCTGTCGGGCAAATACAAGTTCCGCTTGTTTCAGGGCCAGCCGGTCAGCTTCCAGGGCCAGCATTTTCTGAACCTGGCGCTGGCGATCCTGATGGTCGGTTTCGGCCTGATCTTCTGTTTCGCGCCGGGCATCGAACCGGCCTGGACCGCGTTCGTGCTGATGGCCATCATCGCCTTCGTGCTGGGCGTGCTGATCATCATCCCGATCGGCGGCGCAGACATGCCGGTGGTGGTCTCGATGCTCAACAGTTACTCGGGCTGGGCGGCTGCCGGGATTGGTTTTTCGCTGAACAATTCGATGCTGATCATTGCCGGTTCGCTGGTCGGTTCGAGCGGCGCGATCCTGTCCTACATCATGTGCAAGGCGATGAACCGTTCGTTCTTCAACGTCATCCTCGGTGGCTTTGGTGGTGACCCTGCTGCCGCTGCTGCAGTCGGTTCGCAAGCGGCACGTCCGGTCAAATCCGGTTCGGCCGACGATGCGGCTTTCCTGATGAGCAACGCCGAAACCGTCATCATCGTGCCGGGTTATGGCCTGGCGGTAGCGCGTGCCCAGCATGCGCTAAAAGAGCTGACCGAAAAGTTGACCCACAAGGGCGTCATCGTCAAATACGCGATCCATCCGGTGGCCGGTCGCATGCCGGGGCACATGAACGTGTTGCTGGCCGAAGCCGAGGTCCCGTACGACCAGGTCTTTGAAATGGAAGACATCAACGGCGAGTTTGCGCAAGCCGACGTGGTGCTGGTGCTGGGTGCCAACGACGTGGTCAACCCGGCCGCCAAGGATCCGAAATCGTCGATTGCCGGCATGCCGATTCTTGAGGTCTACAAGGCCAAGACGGTCATCGTCAACAAGCGTTCGATGGCGTCGGGTTATGCCGGGCTGGACAATGAACTGTTCTACATGGACAAGACGATGATGGTGTTTGGCGATGCGAAGAAGGTCATTGAAGAGATGGTGAAGGCGGTCGAATAAGGCGGTTCGGGAGGGTTTTTAATCCGGTGCGCCCCCCCGACTACCGTTCGTCCTGAGCTTGTCGAAGGACGCTTGTCGAAGGCGCACAGTCCGGTGCGCC
>AEPR01000444.1 GCA_000195205.2 Oxalobacteraceae bacterium IMCC9480
CCTTCGACAAGCTCAGGCCGAACGGCTTTTAATACACGTTCACACCAAACAGCTTTTAAAGCACCATCACATCCTCAATGCTTCAAGCCCTTCGGAATCGCACTCAGCAATGTCCGCGTATAAGCATGCTGCGGATTGCGATACAGCTCGTCCGAATTGGCCAGCTCGACCACGCTGCCCTGGTTCATCACCATGACCTGATCGGCAATGTACTTGACCACCGCCAGATCATGCGAAATGAAGATGTAGCTCATGTTGAATTCTTCCTGCAGATCCTGCAGCAGGTTCAGCACCTGCGCCTGCACCGACACATCCAGCGCCGACACCGACTCATCACAAACCAGCACTTCAGGCTTCAGGGTCAGGCAGCGCGCAATCGCGATCCGCTGCCGCTGGCCGCCCGAGAATTCATGCGGATAGCGATGGAATGCCGCTTCCGGCAAACCGACCTTTTTCAGCAGCGCGTAGGCCAAGCCAACCCGCTCCTTGTCATCCCGCCCGATCGCATGGATCTGCATCGGTTCGAGCAAAATCTGGCCGACCGTGAAGCGCGGATTGAGCGACGCGTACGGGTTCTGGAAAATGATCTGGATGCGCCGCTTGTAGGCCATGAACTCCTTGTTCGACATCGCCAGGATGTCCTTGCCGTCGAACAGCGCCTGGCCCGAGGTGGCCTGGTGCAGCCGCAGCAGCGTCAGCCCGACCGTGGTCTTGCCGGAGCCGGATTCACCGACCACGCCGAGCGTCTTGCCGCGCGCCAGCTTGAACGAGACATCGCTGACGGCCTTGAATTCCTTGCGGCCGAACAGGCCTTCGCGCGTGTAAAAACTTTTGCCCAGGTTGCGCACGTCGAGCACGATGTCTTCGCTACCGTTCAAGCCGCGGCTGCGCTGCTCGAGCAGGCCGGCCGGTTCGCCATCGCCTTCGAGATAATCGGCGATCACCGGCAAGCGCATCGGGCGCTCATCGAGCGAGGGACGACAGCGCAGCAAGGCCTTGGTGTACGGGTCTTTCGGCGCTTCGAAGATCTGGCGGATCTCGCCTTTTTCGCGCACTTCGCCGTTGCGCATGACGATCACCGAGTCGGCAATTTCACCAACCAGCGCCAGGTCATGCGTGATGAACAGGACCGACATCTGGCGCTTTTTGCGCAGCGCATCGATCAGATCGATGATCTGCTTCTGGATCGTCACGTCGAGCGCGGTAGTCGGCTCGTCGGCGATCAGCAGCTTCGGTTCGCAGGCGATCGCCATGGCGATCATCACGCGCTGTTGCTGGCCGCCGGAGAGCTGGCTCGGGTAGTCGTCGATCTTGGTCGCCGGCGATGGAATGCCGACTTCTTCGAGCAGCGCCAGGGTGCGCACGCGCGCCTGCCGGCTATCCATGTTCATGTGCAGCTGGAGCACTTCGGCGATCTGGAAGCCGACCGTGAAGACCGGATTCAAGGACGTCATCGGCTCCTGGAAGATCATCGAAATCTCCTTGCCGCACAGATTGCGTCGTTCGGCAATCGACAGCGCGAGCAAGTTGCGGCCTTCGAATTCGATGACGCTGGTGGGATCGACAATCGAATTTTCGGGCGACAGCAGCCCCATCACGGCCAGCGAACTGACCGACTTGCCGCTGCCGGATTCACCGACCAGTGCGATGGTGGTATTGCGCGGGATATCGAACGAGATGCCCTTGACGGCTTCGACGCTGTGGGTCTTGTCGGTATAAAAACTGACGCGCAGGTTCTTCACTGAAAGCAGAGGTGTGGTCATCGTCATTCCTATTTGAGCTTCGGATCGAGCGCATCGCGCAAGGCGTCGGTGAACAGCGAGAACGCCGTCACCAGCACCGCCATCGCGACACTCGCGGCCACCAGTTGCCACCACTTGCCGAGGATCAGTTCGTTCTGCGCTTCATTGAGCATGCTGCCCCACGACACGGTGCCGACCGGTACGCCGAAACCCAGGAAGCTCAGGATCACTTCGGCCTTGATGAAACCGACCACCAGAATCGACACCTGCACCAGCGCGACGTGGCTCACGTTCGGAAAAATATGCGTGAACATCTTGCGCATGTGCGACGCGCCGATTGCATCGGCTGCCCAGACGTATTCGCGGTTCTTGTGCTTGAGGTACTCGGCGCGGATCAGCCGGTAGGTGCCGGTCCAGCCGGTCAGGCCGAGGATCAGCACGATGGTGACGACGCCTTTTTGCTGCAGCACGGCGGCCACTGCGAGGATCAGCAGCAGATACGGCACCGAGGTGAAGATGCTGTAAAACCAATTGAACAGGTCATCGACCTTGCCGCCGAAATAGCCCGAGAACGCGCCGAAGATGGTGCCGAGGAAGGTCGCCAGCAGGGCCGCAACAAGGCCGACGACGATCGAGGTTTCAGCGCCCTTGATGGTTTTCTGAACGATGTCGTGGCCCCATTTGTCGGCACCGAACGGCAGCGTTTCCTTGCGCACGATCGCGGCCTTGGCAGCCCCGCCCTTGGCGATGTCGGCACGCACTTCGGCCAGCTCTGCACCGATAGGATCGGGGATGCCGTAGTCGTTGACGATCACCGGTTGCTGCGACGCCGTCTGCGCGCGCAGTTCACGGATGATGTCTTTCAATGGATCGAGCGGGTTCTCGGGCGGAAGTGCCGCCAGGCCGGGTTCGATTGGCGAGGCACCGCGTTCGGCGGCCGATTGTGGTCCCATGAAGGTCGGTGGCGCGTAATTGACGCCGACTTCCTCGGCCCAGTTAGATGCCACCAGACCGGTGGCCGACAGCACCAGCGTGATCAGATAGGCGACCACGATGGCCAGTGCCACCATGGCCACGGTGTCGGCGCGCAAACGTCGCCATGCCAGTGCCCATAGTCCTGGCGAAATTCCAGGCGAAACTGCTGTATCGATATGTGCCATGAATCCAGTTCCTACTTCAGTTGTACGCGTGGATCAACGGCCTGGTACATCAAGTCCGTGAGCAGGTTAAAGATCATCGTGGCGGCGGCGACATACACCGTGATCGCCTTGATGACCGGGAAGTCGCTGCGCTCGACAGCCAGAATGACTTCGCGGCCGATGCCCGGGATCGAGAAAAAACGCTCGATCAGGAAGGCGCCGATCAGCAGGGCCGGCAGGTTCGACATGACGTGCGTGATGATCGGGATGGCGGCGTTGCGCAAGACATGGACCCACAGGATGCGGCGCTCGGACACGCCTTTGGCGCGCGCGGTGCGGACGTAATCCTGATTGACTTCATCAAGCACGAAGGTGCGGAACAGCCGCAGTGTCGGCGCGACGCTGACGGCCAGACCGATGATGATAGGCAGCAGCGAATACTTGAACAGGTTTTCAAGGAAGCTGTCGCCCCAGCCCTGCACCGGGAACAAGCCCATCTTGTAGGCAAAGAAGTACTGGAACACGATGATGTAGACCAGGATGCTGATCGACATGCCGACGGTACAGGCGACCATCACGGCGCGGTCGGTGAGGGATCCGCGCACGAAGGCGATGCCCAGTGCCAGGCCGACTGCCAGTACGGTCTCGAGGATGGTCAATGGGATGAGCACGGTGAGCGACGGGCCGAGGCGCGACAGGATCACGTTGGAGACTTTTTCGCCGGTGCTCCAGCTGCTGCCGAAATCGAAGGTGGCAATCTGCTTGATGAAGATCCACAGCTGCACATAGAACGGCTGGTCAATGCCGAGCTGGGTGCGGATGTTGGCGATCTGTTCGGCGTTCGACATCTTGCCGGCCAGGATGTAGGCCGGGTCGCCGCCTACCCAATTGAACAGCAGGAAGACCAGCAGGATCACGCCCAGCATGGTCGGCAGCATTTGCCACAGGCGCCGCAATATGTAGGAAGTCATGGTGTGCTCGGGTCCTCTCAGTGCAGCCGTTGGCCGGAAATTTCGTCGAAAAATGCCTTGCTGTCCGGTGCGCGTCCGAGGAATTCGCGCACCATGTCGGCACCGCGTAATTCACCGCCGCGCGACAGGATGGTCTGGCGATAACGCTGACCGACGACAGGGTCCATCAGCTTGTCCTGGTAAGCCGACAGCATGTCGAGCGCCAGCACTTCGGACCACATGTAGCCGTAATAGCCGGCTGAATAGCCGCCCATGATGTGGCCAAACTGGCCGGGGAATTCGGTGCCGGCGACATGGCCGAGCGGGGTCGCGGCTTCCATCGTGTTCCAGATGGCCAGCGGATCGCCGGACTTCATGGTGTAGACGTTCATGTCATAGCGCGCGTACAGCAACTGGCGGCCGTAGCGCAGACCGCGACCGAAGTTGTGCGCTGCCGTCAGCCGCGACAACAAGGCATTGTCGACCACCGGACAAGGCGTGCTGCAGAAGTTTGCCAGCGATACCAGCGACTCCTTGCGACGCGCCCATTCTTCGTACATCTGCGACGGCGCTTCGACAAAATCACGCTCGACACGGGTGCCGGCCTGCGACACGTAACGGGTCTGCGACAGCACGCCATGCAACACGTGGCCGAACTCATGGACCATGGTTTCGAGCTCGTCGCTGGACAGGCCGGTGCGATTGAAATTGGTCACCAGTACCGATACCGGCGTGCGCTGTGCCAGTGTGCTGACACCACGGATACCGAACGCAGCGGCATGGCCGTATTTGCCTTCGCGCGGGAACGGGTCGAGATAAATGCCACCGATGCGCTGTGCCGATTTGGTGTCGAAGACATCGTAGTAATGGACGTCGGCATGCCAGACCGGGACATCCACGCGGGTGAAGCTGACGCCGTACAAGCGCGCCGACACATCCATGATCCAGGCCAGCGCGGCCGGCGTCGGGAAGTACGCACGCAGCGCATTCTGGTCGACGTCGTAGCGCGCCTTTTTCAACTTCTGCTGCCAGTAGCCGGCGTCCCAGCGTTCGATGCGGGTGTCGGCCAGCGCGGTCTTCAGGGTCTCGGCCTTGAAGGCGCGCAGCTCGGCGATTTCTTTTTTCTCCAGCGCGGTGACGGCGCTCTGGACTTCATCGAGGAAGGCAAAGACTGCACCGGGTGTTTTTGCCATCCGGCGGCGGATCGCGAAATCGGCATAGGTCGGCAATCCGAACAGGCCGGCCAGTTCCTGACGCAAGGCCATCGCTTCTTTCAGCATCGGCGGATTGGCTGCGGTGCCGCGATTGGTGTAGGCCGCCTGATAGCGCTTGCGGGCGCTGGCATCGTCGGCGTATTCCATGAACGGCAGATATTCCGGCGTGGCGTAACCGAGCAGGTAATTACCCTTGTCGTCACGCTTGGCACGGGCCAGATAATCGGCTGGCAAACCGGTGACTTCCTGCGCGCTGAAGACTTGCTGCGTGCTGTTGTCGCGCACGTTGCGGGCGAAGGCCTGGCCGAGTTCTTCGAGCTGTTTCAGGATCGCTTTCAGGCGGGCCTGCTGCGCCGGGGCGAGCGCGGCACCGGTGTCTTCAAGGCGATCCAGCACATCCTGGCGCAGCTTGGTTTCGATTGCATCACGCGGGGTGACGGCCTTGAATTGCGCGTACACGACCGGGTTCTGGTTCAGGTCGGTTTCGAACTGGCTGATGTCGACCAGACAGGCTTCCATCGCACTGCGGGTGGCCTTGTCGGGCGAGACATTGCTGAGAATATCGAACGGACCTTCGACATCCTGCAAGGCGATCTGCAGGCGATTCCATTCGCCGAACAGGACACCGGCGTCGCGCGCTTTTTCGGGAGACAGCGCGGCCATCGCGGCGGCGCGCAGGCGCAAATCAGCCAGGCCGGACTGGCACAGCGGCGCGACTTGCGCGGCATCGATTAGCGGAATCAGCGGACGGGAGGACTCGGCTGCGGCAACGTTCGCCATCAGCGCCAGCGGTGCCAGCAACATCGTCAAGACAGGCAGTTTCATTTTTT
>AEPR01000443.1 GCA_000195205.2 Oxalobacteraceae bacterium IMCC9480
CCCGCGCTGCCGAAGCACAGATCGCCGAAACCAGCCGTAAAGTATCGGCACTGGTTGACGATGTGAGCAAAAACGCACCAGCCGGCTCAGAGAACATGGTTGCGATGGTCAAATCAGTCATAAGCAACGCCAACGCCGGTTACGAGCAACTGACCAAAACCACCAAGCAAGCCGTGCAAACCATGGAAGCCAACGTTAATTCGGCAACCGAGCAGTTCACACAAGCTACCGAAAAAGCGACTCGCGCCAAGAAGTAATTTTCTGCCGCAGTAACTAAAAACGGACCGCATCGCGGTCCGTTTTGCATTGGGCGCACGGTTTGTCGCGTCCATCAGCCGGATGACTGGCGCAAGGCCTTCAACCTGAACCGTGCCGGATCGAGCGCATCGGCCAGATCGCTTTCGAGTGGCAAGGGTTCGCCTTCCAGCTGCGCCGCCAGCAATTCTGCTGCCAGCGGTGCCCAGATCAAACCGCGCGACGCGTAACCCAGCAAGCCATGCAATCCCGGCCAGCGCGGCACGTCGCGCAAGCGCTCGGCACGACTGCTGGCCGTGGTCACCGGCAACGCACCCACCAGCGGCAAACGATCCGGAGCCACGCAGCGAAACCCGACCCGGCCCGCCAGCGCAAAGCCGGACGTATCGGGCCATAGGCCAGGCAGCATCGCCTGCACCCGCTGCAGATTGTCGTGCTGGCTCGACCAGCGCAAGGCAAGCGCGTCGTCCTGGTCATAAGTCGCACCGGCGCAGCGCACGCCCTGCACCGGCGGCGTCAGATACCCTTCGCGACAGACTACCAGCGCCGGCGCAGAAGAGGCCGGCGCACTGACATGCGTGACTTGTCCGCGCACCGCTTGCAACGGCAAGCCGGCCAGTTGCGCAAAACCGGTCGCGCCATTGCCATTGGCAAAAATCACCGTGGGTGCCTGCGCCAGCACAACGCCGTCGGCGTCCAGCAATTGCCAGTCGTCGCCGACGCGCTGCAGGCGTGTCACTGCCTGCTGGTAGCGCACCGTCAGCTGTTCGCCGCAGGCCGCCAGCAGCGCGCGGCACACGCCCGCCGGATGGGCCCAGCCACCTTGCGCGAATAGCCAGCCGCCTTGCGGTGTCTCGCAATTTAGCAAGGCACCCGCCTCGGCGCTGTCGAGCCAGCGCGCATAGCGGGCCGGATACTGCCAGCGCAGCGCGATGCGCTGTTGCGCCGCCGCGTGCTCGGCATCCCGTGCCAGTTGCAGCACGCCGCAGCGCTCGCCGTCGAACAGCGGTTGCGCCAGCGCCGACCAGCGTCTTACCGCAAACAGATAAGCCGCGCGGCTCAGACGGGACGCGAGGTTATCGTCTTGCGACAAGACCGGCATCACGATCCCGGCCAGATTGCCGGAGGCTTCCTGCGCGACATCCGCGTGACGCTCCAGCAGCGTCAGACGCCAGCCGCGCGCTGCCAGCCGTTCGCAGATCGCCGCACCGGCCAGACCGGCGCCGAGCACGATGGCGTGGCGACGCCCTGTGGCAACGGCTTTGCCGACCGGCCGGCGCGGCTGATAGCACGCCTGCAAGGGCGACGAAAACAGGAAGCCGGCTTGCTCGAGTGCCGCCACCGGTGACGCCGCCGACAAGTGCAGACTTGCCTGCGGTGCCGCCAGCCGGGCCAGCCGTCGCGCGACCGTGCCTGCGGCCAGCGGATCCACCAGGAATGCATCGACTTGCGCCACGCATTGCGACAGGCAGTTGGCGAGGTCGCCGATCATCAACGTCAGGCTGATGCGCCCTTCGTCGAGCAGCAAGCGGTGAAAACCAGCCACGTGATCCGGCCACGCCGAGCGCAAGGCGGGCGACTGGCCGGCCAGTTCGTCGGCAGTGACCGGCCGCGCGAGGAAGGCCAGGTAATGCAGCGGTCGGGTCGAGGACTGGCACTGGCGCAGGAAGGCCTCGCCGGTACCGAAGCAGGTATCGAGCACAACACAGCGGTCATCGACGAGGGGAAGGATTTCAGACATCGCAAGAGGATATGCCAGGCGCGCCACCGGGATGCAGATAGCAATCCGGCGCATGGTCGTTGACCACACCTATTCCCTGCAGATACGCATACACAATCGTCGACCCGACAAACTTGAACCCGCGCTTGAGCAGGTCTTTCGAAATCCGGTCCGACAGCGCCGTCTTCGTCGGTGCCGGCACCATCGCGTCCTGCACCGGCACGCCGCCGACGAAGCTCCACAGATAAGCATCGAGCCCGCCCGCCTCGTCGCACAAGCACAGATAGGCGCGGGCATTCGTGATGGCGGCGGCGACTTTGAGCCGGTTGCGCACGATGCCGGGATCGGCCAGCAACTGCGCCACCTTGCCGGCATCGTAGCGCGCGATCTTGTGCGCATCCCAGTCATCGAAGGCCAGCCGGTAAGTCTCGCGCTTGCCGAGGATGGTCGACCAGCTCAAGCCGGCTTGCGCACCTTCGAGGTTGAGCATTTCAAACAAGCGTCGCTCGTCATGGCACGGCACGCCCCATTCGTCATCGTGATAGGCGACGTACAAGGCATTGGCGGGGGGTACCCAGGCACAGCGGGGCAGCGTCATCAGTACGGCCTCCTTCAAAAATCCGGATTCTACTTCCGATCACCCTGCGCGAGCGATCACCTCGACTCTTTCCAATCTTGCCGGAATCCATTATGGTTCCTTGCCGGATATGCGGTACCCCGACCCAGGAACAGGCGGCAATGACTCTTCGAATGCGGCTTTTCTTTCTGGTAATGGCAGGCATTGTTCCGGTGCTGGCAACCCAGGTGTACAACCAGACGATGCTGCGCCAGGAGCGCCGCATCGAAGCGCAACGCTCGGTGCAAATGGAAGCCAAACTGGTTGCCAGTGAACTCGAACAGATTGCCGCCGGCATGCACAAGTTCCTGCTGGCCATCGCCAACAGCGCGCAGGTCCGCCCGGACGCGACCGGCTGCAATGCCTACCTCGCGACCCTCAATGCACAGTTTCCCGGCTCGCTGTCGATCGGTGTCTCGGATGCACGCGGAACCGTGTACTGCTACGCGAAACCGCTGCCGCTTCAGGCGCTGAACAATGCCGACCGGTCGCACTTCAAGCGGGCGCTGGAGAGCGGCAAGTTCGCTGTCGGTGAACTGATGGTCGGCAAGGAAACCGGAAAAAGCGCCCTGGGTTTCGCCTACCCGCTGCCGCGCGACCAGCTCGATCACCCGCAAGGCGTCGTGTTTGCCTCGCTCAGCGTCGACTGGCTGGCCGGGCATCTGGCCCGCAATCCGCTCTCGCCGGGACACACGCTGACGGTGGTCGACCGCACCGGTACCATCCTGATCCGCTCGCCGGAGCAGACACAAACGGGGACGCATGTGCCGCCGCAATGGCAACGCATTTTCGATGGCGTCCAACCGGTGGTATTGATGGGCCGCGATCCGATCAACCAGACCGACGGCTTCTTTGGCTTCATGCCCAATGCGTCGTCCGCCGAGGGCATCGGCGTGATGGTCGGCATCGACACCGCAGAAGCGATGGGGCCCGCCAACCGCGCCCTGACCCGCGCGCTGACGGTGGCCGTGTTCGGCATTCTGGCGGCCTTCGGCATCGCCTGGCTGATCGCCCGTGGTGCCATCGAGCGGCCGCTGCAATCGCTGCTCGATGCCGCCCGGCGCTGGAGCAGCGGCGACTATACGGCGCGCAGCAGATTGCGCCGCTCGCCGGTCGAAATAGCGCGCCTGGCCACGGCCTTCGATGCGATGGCGACGTCGCTGCAATTGCGCGAAGCCGACCGCGCCAGCAACGAACAGGCGCTGCGCCGTTCACGCGATGCGGCCCTGCTGGCCAACCGCTCGAAGACCCAGTTCCTGGCGGCTGCCAGCCATGACTTGCGCCAGCCGCTGCACGCCTTGTCGATGGCCGTGGCGGTGATGCAGGCGCGCCATCATGCCGACGCTGATACCCCGCATGTCGAACGGATAGGCCGCTCGGTGCACAGCCTGTCCAATTTGCTCAATACGCTGCTCGATGTCTCGCAGCTCGATGCCGGGCTGATACAAGCGGTTATGGCCAACGTCAGCCTGGCGGCGCTGTTCGATGAAGTCGACGAAGAGTTTCGCGGATTCGCAGTCCAGAAGAACCTGCGCATGCAGGTCACGCCGACCACGCTGAACGTACAGAGCGATGGCCAGCTGCTCGGTCGCATGGTCAAGAACCTGGTGTCGAACGCCATCAAATACACACCCGCCGGTGGCAGCGTGCAAGTCCATGCGCACGACGACGGCCAGCGCATCGTGATCGTGGTGGCCGATACCGGCATCGGCATCGCGGCCGGCAAACAGGACGTGGTGTTCACCGACTTCATCCAGCTCGACAACCCGGAGCGCGACCGTAACAAGGGACTCGGCCTGGGCCTGGCGATCGTGCGACGCATGAGCGAATTGCTGGCGCATCCGGTCACGCTGCAATCGATTCCCGGCACCGGCTCGATTTTCACGATCAGCATGCCGTATCCGGCCGGTGTCACCGGCAGCCCGGTAGCGGCCGGCACCGACGCGCACTACACCGGCCGCATCCTGCTGGTCGAAGACAATCCGCTGGTCGCTGAAGTGACCACCGTCCTGCTGCGCCAGTGGGGTGCCCGGGTCACCGGCGTGGCCTCGGGCGAAGCGGCCATGGCCTTGATGCAGGATCCGGCGACACAGTTCGATGCAGTCATCAGCGATCACCGCTTGCCGAACATGACGGGCACCGACGTCATCAAGGCCGCCCTGGCACGCTGGCCGGCGATCCGCGCGATTGTCATCAGCGGCGATGCGATGGCCGGCATGCGGCTGGAAGTCGAGGCGCTCGGTGCCGTGCTGCTGCAAAAACCGGTTCAGCCGGAGGCGCTGGCGCGCGCGCTGCAAGCGTAATTAGGGCAAGACTTTCAGTCAGTGTTCGACTATGATCTGCGGCCCTTTTCCGGTTGATGAAAGTAAGCTCATGGCGAATGCTTGTGGCGTCGATTTTGGCACCTCCAATTCCACGGTCGGCGTGGTCCGGCCCGGACATGGCGCGCTGCTGGCGCTCGAAGACGACAAGCTGACGCTGCCTTCGGCGGTATTTTTCAATGCCGAAGACGAGCAGGTCAGCTATGGCCGCGCCGCACTGGCCAATTATCTGGCCGGCTACGAAGGCCGGCTGATGCGCTCCCTGAAAAGCCTGCTCGGCACCGGCCTCATCGATGGCCAGACCGAAGTGCTCGGACGCGCACTGCCGTTCCGGATGTTGCTGGGCCAGTTCATCGGCGAACTCAAGCGCCGCGCCGAAACCGCCAGCGGCCAGTCGTTCCAGCATGCGGTCATCGGACGTCCGGTTTTCTTCGTCGATGGCGACGCTAAAGCCGACCTGCTGGCCGAGCAAACCCTGAGCGATATCGCCGGCGCAGCCGGGTTTCGCCAGGTCGCATTCCAGTTCGAACCGATCGCTGCCGCCTTCGACTACGAGTCGCGCATAGACCGCGAAGAGGTGGTGCTGGTGGCCGATATCGGCGGCGGCACCTCGGACTTTTCGCTGATCCGGCTGTCGCCGCAACGGGCCCAGCGGATCGATCGCCGCAGCGATATCCTGGCCTCCGGCGGCGTGCACATCGGCGGGACCGACTTCGACAAATACCTGAGCCTGACCTCGGTGATGCCGCTGCTCGGACTGGGCAGTCGGCTCAACAATGACAGCGAAGTGCCCTCGAGTTATTACTTCAACCTGGCGACCTGGCACACCATCAATCTGGCGTACACCCAGAAGACCTGGCTGCAGCTCAAGGACATCTATCGCGATGCGCGCGAGCGGCCCAAGCTGGATCGCCTGCTCGACGTGATTCGCGAACGCAGCGGCCACTGGCTCGCCATCCAGGTCGAGGAAGGCAAGATCGCGTTGTCAGAAGCCGAGTCAGTCATCCTGAAGCTGGACCGCCTGGCACCGCGCGAAGAACTGACGCTCACCCGCGATGCGTTCGATGCGTCGATCGCGCGCCTGATGGGCACGGTCGAGAGCACAGTGGCCGACTTGCTGCGCACGGCCGGGGTCGACGCCAGCGCTGTCGATACGGTGTTTTTTACCGGCGGTTCCAGCGGAGTCGGCTCGCTGCGCCAGCGCATTGCACGGCTAGTGCCCGATGCCCGCCAGGTCGAAGGCGACCTGTTTGGCAGCATCGGTGCCGGACTGGCGCTGGATGCGTTGCGACGCTTCGGTTAGATCGCACGTCATCAAATCGCACGCGATTCGATTGCGTGCGATTTATTCCTTGAACCAGACAGCCTGCTGGCTGGTTGCCAACAGCTGGCCTTGCGCACTCCAGACCTGCGCGACCTGATCCGAAAATCCCAGATTGAAAATTTGTCCCTGCGCCACGCCCAGCACCGGCGCGCTGCCCTGCTGCGCCAGTGTCGCGGCATCGGCATGGAAATGGATATTCAACGAGACCGTCCCGATCGGCACCATCTGCGCGCGCCTTGAAAACAGGCGCGGGAAAAAGGCGTCGCAGATCGCCGTCAGCGAGGCAAAATCCAGCGGACGCGGCGGCTTGTCGTTGATCCACAGGTGGGTCAGGCTGTCCGGGTTGTCGCCGGCACCATCGACACCGCGCAAGCCACCCCGCGCAAAGCGCATGTCGTAGCATTGCGGCCAGCGCACTCCCATGATGTTGCCGACCGGCGCCAGCGTGTCTGCCGCGACCACTTCCGGCATGGCGACTTCGGTGGCTGACCAGGTCGGCCGGCGCAATGCAAACACCGCAATCGCATTGATCACGCAATCGTCGCCCTGAACCATGTCGACCGACCAGTGCTGGGTACTGCGACTGCTGCGCATCAAGCGCACCCGCACCTCGAATCCGCCGTCGCGCACCGGACCGGCAAAATTGACCGTCAGCGCCACCGGATCGCCCAGCCGTTCGGGCTGGATCAGCAAAGCCTGCAAGGCGGTCGCGGCCGTGACACCGCCGAAGGGGCCGATCATGTTGGCGTAGTCGGTACTGGTATGGCCGTGCCAGGTGCCGTTGGCTTGCGGCTCGAGAGCGATGGCGCGGTCGAAAATATGCGGCACCGAAGTAGCGTGCTCGAGGTGCGGCTGGGACATTGTTACTCCGTCATCAACTGTTAACAGGGTGCCAATGATAGACCGGCGTGCGCTGCGGATTGCTACTGAGTACGACATAAATTCGTTTATAGTCGGTCCCGAGCGAAAGCAAACTCACCATAAAAAAGCTCGGAGACAACACAATGAAGATATCCAATTTGCGCATCGGCACCCGCTTGTCGATTGGTTTTGGTGCTGGACTGGTCATCATGCTGGCCGTTGCGG
>AEPR01000442.1 GCA_000195205.2 Oxalobacteraceae bacterium IMCC9480
GCGTGGTGTAACGCGCTTCGTGCAACAGTCGAGGCTGACGGGCCGACTGGTCATAGACATACAGCTTGATGTAATCGATATGTGTTGCATCGCCGACCATCACTGCCTTGAACCGGAAGCGACCGTTGATGTCTATCGCCCGAACCTGGTACGGATCGGTAGTCGGTGTCGCTTCCACCACACGCGTGCTCCCTCCCTGTTCGACCTGGCAGCGCAGCACCGTAGTCGCTGATGCTACAGATGGGAGCAGCAAAGTCGTCATCACTGCCAGCACACTGGCATACCGGGCAACAAAAAAGTCCACAATGTCCTCGCACGAATAAAACAGGATCCGGCAACCCACTTGCCGCTGCACCGCGTATCGAAGGGTACCCGAAACTCGTAGCCGTTCGGTAATATGGCCCCTTCTGATACTGTAGATTTCTTTTTAATAACTTTTTTCACGCCACAGAACGGCAAGCTGTTGGATAATCATCCTCTGTCACTTCCGCCGGAGACAATCACATGAGTCAGGGCCGCCAACGCAATACCGTTTTCCAGATCATCACCCTGTTGATGTTTCTTGTTGGGCTAGCCTATGTCGTGACGCGATTCAAAGTGACCTCGCTGTTCCCTGCACTCACACCGGAACAAACTGCCGAAATCGAACAATCGCTCCTGATTCTCTGGCTGATCTCCCTGGGATTGTGGCTTGTCTTGCTGGTGGCGCATCTGCGCAGCAGACGGCCAAGCCGACACACCGGCCGTCGGACGCGAACAACGTCCCTGCGGCAAACCCGCGAATCAACGATGCAGGGACAATGGCGACAACCCGACGTCAATAGCACGTGGGCCAGCACCCACCATGACACACGCGAACGCATTCCCAGTGGCGAACGCCATCCCAGCCTGGTCATGCCGGTACCAGCGATCGCCATTGAATCTCACCGTCACCACATCAGCGTGACTACTTCCCTCACAGACTGGAGCGTGGACTTGCTGCAGGAACTCGAATGGCGGCGCTTCGAAGATCTGTGCCGCAGTTATTTCGATGCCGTCGGACTGGACGCCCGCCCGCTTGACAGCGCGCCTGACTGTGCCGCCAGTCTGCAACTCTGGCAACCGGGATCGACGTCGATGAACGCGATTGCCTGCACCATCGGCGGTGCCGCCACCATTCAGCCCAACCGGATCCGCGCTTTGCATGAAGCACAGCAGCGCCACAAGGTCCAGCAGGCATTCCTCATCGGAGCAGGCAAGTTCAGCAGCGACGCCATCGCGGCCGGAAAAGACCTTGGCATGATTCTGATGGATGGTCCTACCCTGCTCAAGCGCATCCTGGCGTTACCGTCTAAACAACAAGAAGAACTGCTGCAACTTGCCGTGAAAGGCGATTTCCGCAGTCCGACTTGTCCGGTGTGTTCGCGCAAGATGAGCTTGCGCAGCGGCGATTTCAAATCTTTCTGGCGCTGTACCGGTTATCCGGAATGCCGCTGCCGCATGACGCCGGATGGTGACGGCTTGCTGCGCTCCTGACACCTTGTCGTACCATGCTGGCCTGACCCGGCCCTTGACTCTTTTTGTACTGATTTCATGTCCAATACTTTTTTCCAGGCATTCATTCTTCTGTTGCTGGTCACTGACCCGTTTGGCAATGTCCCGTTGTTCGTCAGTGCGCTGCGGGTTGTTCCGCGCGAACGTCGCTGGCGCGTGGTGGTTCGTGAATGCCTGATCGCGTTCCTGCTGCTCTTGCTGTTCATGTTCTTCGGCCGGCATTTCCTCAATGCACTGCAATTATCCGAGATTGCGTTACGTATTGGCGGTGGCGTCATCCTGTTCCTGATCGCCTTGCGGATGGTGTTCCCTCAACCGGGTGGCGTGCTCGGTGATAGCGACAGCAGCGGCGAACCTTTCATTGTGCCGCTCGCCATCCCGGCACTGGCTGGACCTTCTGCGCTGGCGACGGTACTGCTGTTTTCCTCGGACACCACCGCTGATGTCTTGCTGCACGTCGCGGCACTGTCAGCGGTGGCTGTGGTCTGGCTGGCAGTGCTGCTGGGTGCCGAGCGCATGCAGCAAGTGCTCGGCGTGCGTGCGATGCTGGCATTTGAACGCTTGATGGGCTTGATCCTGACCGCGATGGCGGTCGAAATGTTGCTGGCTGGAATACGCGCCTACGTGCGCTCCTTGTGACCACCAGTGAGGTCCTTGCCATGGATGGCGGACAGGATTGCCTCGACGGCCGGATGCTTGATCTTGCGTTCGTTTGAGATCGCATAGAACTGCTCCTTGACGCCCTGCAGCGGACCCACCGGAACCGCACCGAACTGCGCGGCAACATCATCGGCCAGCGCTGACGGTGCCGGAAACAATCCCAGCCCGCTGCGACCGAAGGTATTGAGCAACGCATTGTCGTCAAACTCACCCACCACGTCAGCGCGCAGATCCTGCGCCTCAAGCCAGTGATCGATTCGGCCGCGTATCGCATTGTTGCGTGTAGGCAACAGCAGCGGCGCGCCCTGCAAACTGTCAGGAAAGCCCGCCTCGTATTGTTTTGCCAGTGCGGGCACACCGAACAGCATCAGCTCGCTTTCTCCCAGCAAATGACTAAACACCCGCAAGACCGTACCAGCGTGCACCGGGCGATCGGTTAGCACGACATCAAGCTTGTGGACCTTCAGTTCGCCGAGCAGCGCTTCAAAACGATCTTCGTAGCACACCAGCTTGACCCGCTCCGGCAAGGCCAATGCGGCTGCCAGGAGGCGCGAGGCTATCAGTTTTGGCAACGAATCCGAAATCCCGACTGTCAGGCGCATTGTCCGGCCAACATCGAGATCGGCCAGCGCATCCTCCATCTGCTCGCCCAATGCAAAAATCTGTTCGGCGTAACGCATCGCAATCCGTCCGGCCTCGGTCAGCACCAGACGTCTGCCCTGCGGTGCGAACAACGACTTGCCGATAGACTTCTCCAGCAAGCCAAGCTGGGTACTGATGGTCTGGATCGCCACGCCGAGCCGTTCGGCAGCGCGCGTAATGCTGTCCTCCTTGGCAACTACCCAGAAATAGTAGAGATGGCGGAAATTCAGTCCGGTATTTTTCATAATTCTGCTTTATCGAAGTAAGGCTTCCATTATCTGCGCTTTTTAAACAAAGGAAATCGACTACCCTCAAGCCGTCGGTTATTTTTTTACCGGCGTCAGTTTTTTTACATCGGAAGGAACACCCCATGAACGATCGCAATTCACTCTTCGGTCGTAGTGCGACGAATGCCGAGCCGGCCAGCAATGTCATCGATAGCGATGCACGTCGCGTACTACGCAATACCTACATGCTGTTGTCGGCCTGTCTGGCCTTCAGCGCCGTGGCAGCGGGCGCG
>AEPR01000441.1 GCA_000195205.2 Oxalobacteraceae bacterium IMCC9480
TTCGACAAGCTCAGGACGAACGGTTTGCTGATGCGCTTGCCTCGCCCAATATGCGCCTCCACCCCAGACGAAGTCACCAGATTGAACAGCTGCCGCCGAGCCAAACCGGAAAGGCGAATTGATTTTCCCCCGGACAAAACAGGTCGACAAGTCTATAGTTGGACAATCAAAAACCCATTTCCGGATAATTCATGGCGACGTTACAGAAAAAAACTGACTTGGTGACCTCCCCCGTTAAAAAAGTCCCCGTCCTGGCAAGAGGCATTAAACGGGCAGGTATCACGACAAAGCGCGCTATGCCAGCCACAATGAAGACGCGCGCCTCGATGTTTTCAGGCAACCCGATGGATGTTATCCGCACCATGCGATCCGGCGTCACTGCACTCATTGTGCCGGCGATGGCCGCTCGACTGAACATTACCCAGGACCTCCTTTTCGAAGCATTGCGCCTCCCGAAAAGCACCATCAAGGCACGCATCAGCGGAAGCAAGCCGCTATCGTCCACGGAACAAGATCGGTTTTACCGCGCCGAAAAGTCCATCGCCAAGGCAGTCGCCGTGTTTGAAAATGAAGAAAGTGGCTGCCGCTGGATGACTTCTGAAATCAGCGCGCTGGGTAATGTGACGCCGCTGTCGCTACTCGATACGGAAGCCGGATACGAGCTCGTACTCGACACGCTCGGCCGGATTGAATACGGGGTCTATGCGTGACTGTTGCAGATGACAATGTCGTCCTTTGGCGAATCGCAAAACACACCACCCTCTACAAAGCGACCGATTTGACAGGCGGTGGCGCCAAATTGACGGGCGGCCGCTGGAACAGCAAAGGCATTCCGGTCGTCTATGCATCCACCACGATCGCCCTGGCGACGCTGGAAACCATGGTGCATCTTGGCGGGCACCTGGAAGTACGCAACGCTTTTTTAGTACGTATTGATG
This sequence comes from Oxalobacteraceae bacterium IMCC9480, assembly GCA_000195205.2. Lineage (GTDB taxonomy): Bacteria > Pseudomonadota > Gammaproteobacteria > Burkholderiales > Burkholderiaceae_D > Actimicrobium. Next base: position 939 of record AEPR01000441.1, read on the forward strand.
TGCCAGCAGTCGTGTGGGTCGCACGCGAATATATTTCTGCAGCAGATCTCGATCCTACGTGGATAGCAACACCGCCAGGTTCCACATCGATCGAGTTCGGAGACCGCTGGCTGCAAACGGCAAACGCCCCGCTGTTAATGGTGCCGTCTGCAATCATCCCCGAGGAATGCAATATCCTGATCAGCCCCCTGAATCCCAAGGTTCAATCCATGACCGCAACGGCCGTCAGGCAGTATATTTACGATGGTCGAATTGGTCCGCTCCCGCCTGGTTAGCTCCGTGTGTGGCAAATACAGGCTGGTCATGCCTGAGCTCGGTTTTATTGCACAAGTCACTGGATCGGAATTGCGGATCCATCAGGCCACAACGGCGCAACACGTTCTGCTCCGGCAGCAACGGTCGCGATAAGCCGGCTCCTAAATCCGCAAGCAGAATCAGTGTTTTTAACCGCAGGCGTATCTCGAAAAAGACCCTGCCCCCGGCAACCTCACGAGAACTGAAATGGAACTATCGGCGTGAACTTGTCATTTGCTGCTGCTTTCCCTGCACGGGTACATACCGTGTGCGCCGACCAACACAAGACAACCTTCATTGCCATGTTTAACAAACTGATCCGTACCTTCCGCTCTGCCAATCCTTCGCCGCCAAACCAGCGCGACAACAGAACACCGGACGATCCTCCGGGGCCAGCAGCAGCGGGACCTGCCGCTGCGCCAACCGGGTCGCATGTGAGAGCGGGATGGCATGGCAGGCGGGGAAAGCTAACGGAAGCAATGCGCGTTGATCGAATGAAAAAAGAGTTGAATGATTGGATTAAGGGTAGCCAGTGGGGGGAAAGGCGGGTGTCGGCTGCCGAGTGCATCTTGGCGTGTTTTCGGGATAAGAAATCGGAATTGGTGCTCAGTGGATTAAATTTGACGACTTTGCCTGATTGCATCGGAGACTTGACATCGCTTATAAGGCTGGAACTCAACCTCAATAAACTCACGAAACTGCCCGAGCGGTTCGGCGACTTGACATCGCTTACATGGCTGGATCTCACCCACAATCAACTCACGGAACTGCCCGAGCGATTCGGCGAATTGACATCACTTACAAAGCTGTGTCTCCTCAGCAATAAACTCACGAAACTACCCGAGCCGTTCGGCGACTTGAAATCGCTTACATGGCTGAATCTCAACAGCAATCAACTCACGGAACTGCCCGAGCGGTTCGGAGACTTGACATCGCTTATACAGCTGTACCTTTACGACAATCACCTCACGGAACTGCCCGAGTGCATCGGCGAATTGACATCGCTTACAACGCTGCATCTCAGCAACAATCAACTCACGGAACTGCCCGAGTGCATCGGCAAAATGCCTTCGTTATGTGAAATCAATATTTACGGCAATCCCCTCACGTTCTTGCCAGATGAAATTCGCAACATACGGGTATTCAATAAATGGAGCGATAGCAAATCACTCTTGTCCCTACCCACCACCCGTCCACCCTCAGCACCGACCACGCACGCCAGCGCCGAAGCGGTTGTCACCACGACCGCCAGCACCACGCTTTCCCCTCACTCAAACGCTCCCGATCCGCTCCCGCTCACCACCGAAGAAACCGACGCCATCAGAAAATTGCTCGGCTCCGGTATTGACCTCGCTGCACTCGCCACCTGGAACACCAGCATCAGCAATCCAAGCGCGTCCCTGCAGGACCTGGTGCGCAATGCCGATGCGCTGGTGAGCATCTCCGGTAGCAAGCGATTGGTCGCGCTGGCGAAGGCGGACTACGAACCGCCCAACTCGATAATCGACTATCACCGCACGCTCACCCAGAAGCTGGAGAGCGTGTACACCAATGCCCAGGTGGCAGTCTACGGCTTGCACCAGCAGACTCAATCGACGACGCTCAAGGTCATGGGAGCGGTTAGTTCAAGCCTTCCGTTTCCTGGTACGTCCGTGCTGTCGTCGTTGCTCGTGGCCGGGGCGCAGCAAAATATCGAAGTTAGCACCACCCGCGAACTGAAAAAAATCCTCGCCTGTTTTGGCGATTCGACGGATTTTCTGGCAGTGACGAATAAGGTGGCGAAGAACATGTGTATCGGCAAGCGCGATGAACTGGAGGCCTACAAGGAGGACAAGGCGCTGAAAGAGCGATCCCATGGCGCGGGATTCAACGGCCGGGAGGTCGCTTCGGCATTCATGCTGGTCAACCTGTTCAAGAAAGCCATCCGCAGCGCCGGCATGGATCATCAGGGGAATTTGTCCGATAGTCCATTGCGACGCAAGGCCATCGATGACGTGGGGACGCTGGTCGATGCGATGATCGGGATGAGCGAGGCTGATGCCAAAATCATGTTGCAAGATCGGGCGCGGTGGATGACGGCGAAGCTGGGGGTGATCGGTGAGGAGCAGCAACCGGATTTTGCAGCGGCGGGGCCTAGTCATCGGATAGCGACGGCAGCGCCAACAGAAATGGAGGTCAGACAAATGATGCGTGAGTTGAGCGAATTAAGAGAAATCAATAAATCGCATGCCAGGGAGATCGCCATGCTCAAGCAAAATCTTCCACCGCAAGATGGCGCTGTGCTCGTGCCCGGCCGCGGTGGCGAGGACGGGAACCAGATGCAAATGCAAATGCATCGGCCTGCAGACCTGTTCGCGTCTCCCGAGTTCGCAAGGATGCTACGTCAAGGTGCTGTCCTCGAGGACAGGGTGAATCAGCAAGCTCTGGAGTTGCAGGTTTTGCGCGACGAAAGGCTGGCGAAAGAAACGCTGGAAGACGCACTAGCCGCGAGAGAGGGTTAATGCCTGGTGCGGTCACGGCTTCATCATGCCCGCGCAACTGCCCCACGCAGCACAAACTAAAAACCGTTCGCCCTGAGCTTGTCGTAAGCGCCTCATCAGGGACGTCTGTAC
>AEPR01000440.1 GCA_000195205.2 Oxalobacteraceae bacterium IMCC9480
CGTCATTGCCGGTACGCGCGCGTGGGCACATGGTGCCGTGCCCACCCTACGGAAAACCGGGGTCTTCGGAACGTAAGCAATTCGTGCAATAAGCGCAGGGCTTTGCACCGACTCGACTCAGCGACCTTTTTCCGGAAACGGTAACGGCTTGTCCGCCGGCGACGATTCTTCTCCCAGGCTCAACAGCATCGCCACCGTGACATAGGTGCCGCTGACGGCGATCAGGTCGACCAGTTGTTGTTCGCCGAGCGCGGCCTTGGCGCTGTTGAATAATTCATCGCTGATTTCGTGCCGGGTGCTCATCGCCATGCTGACGTCGTACACGGCAGCTTCATCGGGCTGCATGTTGCGCGGGCGGATATTGGCTTTCAGGTCGTCGGCTACCGAGGCCGGCAGGCCGGCTTTCAGTGCCAGCGGATAGTGCGCGTACCACTCGACCTGCGAGGTCCACAGCCGACCCTGGATCAGGATGGCAAATTCATTGAGCCGTTTCGGCAACGAGGTCTCGAAACGCAGGTAGTCGAGCAAGCGTTTCATGCGATCGGCAAACACCGGACTGCGCAGCATCACGTTGTACGGACCGGCCAGGCCGACGCTGGAGATCGAGACGATTTCCTTGGCCAGCGGGATCGATTGCGGCGGGGGGTTTTCCATCGTCAATTGCGGGAAGCGCTTCGGCTTGGCCTCGACCGCAGTCTGGGCAAAAGCGACGGTGCCGGCACCGCATAGCAGCAAGGCGATCAAGGTGCGATTGAGCAGCGAACGCTGCGGCAGGGTTGTTCGGGACATGGTCTCTCTCCGTGAATAGCAAGGGTTTTTATTGTGATGATTGTGCTTCGATGCAATGGCTATTGCCTCGAAGAAATCCCGCCTACAGTAGCAGAGACCCGCACAAAATCCTAACGTGCCGGTTCAATGGAAATTGCGACTCTCGATGTGCAGTTGCCCCAGCAGCGCGGAATCATCCAGCACTTTTCTGGCGACCAGATGGCGCACTTCGCCGACGCATTGCCAGACGCCGTAGACCGTCATCAGGCTCGCTTGCAAGATGGCGGGGCGGTCCTGTTCCTGCACCTGTTTCCAGAGAATCACGTTGATGACGCCGGTTTCATCTTCGAGCGTGATGAACATCGTGCCCTTGGCAGTGCCGGGGCGCTGGCGCATCGTCACCAGTCCGCTGGTACGCACCAGCTTGCCGTTGCCAAAGCCTTTCAGTTCGAGTGCGGTCGATAACTTCATCTGTCGCAGCCGCGGTCGCAGCAGGGCTAGCGGATGGCGGTTCAATGTCAGTCCGGTGCTGCGGTAATCGGCGACGATGTCATGGCCCTCGCTGGCGGCGGGCAAGGTCAGCGCGGCTTCAGTGATCGGGGCATGCCGCAGCAACGGCGTCACCGGCAGCAATGCCGCGACTTCCCAGTTGGCCTGGCGGCGGTGTCCAGCCAGCGCGAACAGCGCGTTGGCGGCGGCCAGTGCTTTCAGGTCGTGCTGGTCCAGTTCAGCCCGGCGCGCCATGTCGTCGACGCTATCGAACGGGCGCATCGCGCGCACCTCGATCACGCGCTGCGCGGCCTGGCCCGATAGCCCGCGTACCAGGCACAGGCCCAGCCGGACATCGGGCTGCGCCGCGTTCAGTTCTGCGGCGTGTTCTTCCAGCGTGCACTCGACTTCGCTGATCATCACGTCGACCGGTAACACGCGCACGCCGTGGCGACGGGCATCCTGCACCAGTTGCGAGGGACCGTAAAATCCCATCGGCTGCGAGTTCAGCAGCGCCGCCAGAAAAGCCGCCGGTTCATGCCGCTTGATCCAGGCCGAGACATACACCAGCAGCGCAAAACTGGCCGCATGCGATTCCGGAAAACCGTATTCGCCGAAGCCTTCGATCTGGCTGAACAGCCCCTCGGCAAATTCCAGGTTATAGCCACGCGCGAGCATGCCTTCGATCACCGGTTCGCGGAATTTCTGCAACCCGCCCTTGCGTTTCCAGGCCGCCATCGAGCGCCGCAAATCATCGGCCTGGCCCGGCGTGAAACCGGCCGCCAGCATCACCACCTGCATCACCTGTTCCTGAAAAATCGGTACGCCTAGCGTGCGTTCCAGTGCCAGCTTCATGTCGGCATTGGCATAAGTGGCTTGCTCCAGTCCCTGTCGACGGCGCAGATACGGATGCACCATGCCGCCCTGAATCGGCCCCGGCCGCACGATCGCCACTTCGATCACGAGGTGATAAAACTTCTCGGGGCGCAGACGCGGCAGCATGGACATTTGCGCACGCGATTCGATCTGGAATACGCCGACGGTATCGGCCGCACAAATCATGGCGTAGGTGGCCGGGTCTTCGGCCGGCACATCCTGCATCGTGAAGATGTCGCCACGGCGCAGGCCGATCAGGTCGAGCGCGCGCCGGATCGCCGACAGCATGCCCAGCGCCAGCACGTCGATCTTCAGGATGCCGAGCGCATCGAGGTCGTTCTTGTCCCACTCGATCATGCTGCGCTCCGGCATCGCCGCATTCTCGATCGGCACCAGTCGCGCCAGGTTGTCGCGCGCGATCACGAAGCCGCCCGGATGCTGCGACAGATGGCGCGGAAAACCGACCAGCGTGCGGGTCAGTTCCAGCAGCTTCTGGACCAGCGACGCGTCGGGATCGAATCCGCTTTCGCGCAGCCGTTCGTCGCTGACCTGGCCGTCTTCCCACCATTGATGCGAGTGCGAGAGCCGGTTGATCTGGTCGAAGTCAATGCCGAGCGCCTTGCCGACATCCTTGAGTGCCGAGCGCGGCCGGTAGGTGATGTGCACGCCGGTCAGCGCAGCGCGATGGCGGCCGTATTTGCGATAGATGTACTGGATCACTTCTTCGCGTCGCTGATGCTCGAAATCGACATCGATATCGGGCGGCTCGTTGCGCTCTTTCGAGATGAAGCGCTCGAACAGCATCGACATCCGCTCCGGATCCACCTCGGTAATCCCGAGGCAATAACAGACCACCGAATTGGCCGCCGAACCGCGTCCCTGGCACAGGATGTCCCGGCTGCGGGCAAAGCGCACGATGTCGTGCACGGTGAGGAAGTAGGGCTCGTAAGCCAGGTCGTGGATCAGTGCGAGTTCATGTTCGATCTGTTCCTGCACCTTGGCCGGGATGCCGGTCGCGAAACGGCGCGCCGCGCCTTCGTAGGTCAGGCTGCGCAGGTGTCCGTCCAGCGTGGCGCCGGCCGGGACGATTTCGAGCGGGTATTCATAACGCAGTTCATCGAGCGAAAACGTGCAGCGTTGCGCCACCACCAGCGTTTGTTCGAGCAGGGCGCGCGGATACAGTTGCGCCAGCCGCAAGCGCGAACGCAAGTGCTGCTCGGCATTGGGGTGCAAGGCCAGTCCGCACTCGGCAATTGGCTTACCGAGCCGGATCGCGGTGACCGTGTCCTGCAGCGGTTTGCGCGAGCGCAGATGCATGTGGACATCGCCGCCGGCCACCAGCGGCAGACCGGTTTGCTGCGACAAGGCAGAGAGACGTTGCAGCCAGGCATCATCATCAAGACGGTGCAGCAGTTCGACGGCGATCCAGGCGCGTGCCTCGAAAACATGCGCAAGCCACTGCGCCTGCTGTTGCCGCTGATCGCCGCCATGAGCGCGTTCGGGCAACAGGATTGCCAGACAACCGGCCAGACCGGCCAACTCCGGCGTAACGAAATCCTCGATGGAAAGCTGGTAGCAGCCTTTGTCGGCGCGTCGTCGGCCATTCGTGATCAGCTGCGACAGATTGCCGTAGCCGTTGCGGTTGGTCGCCAGCAGCAGCAATTTCATGCCGCAGCGCAGCGTGACTTCGGTGCCGATCAGCAGCGCCAGTCCGTGTTTTTTGGCTTCGATGTGCGCGCGCACGACACCGGCAAGCGAGCACTCGTCGGTGATGGCCAGCGCCGTATAGCCGAGACCGGCGGCGCGTTCTATCAGTTCTTCGGGATGCGAGGCACCGCGCAGGAACGTGTAGTTCGACAGGCAGTGGAGTTCGGCGTAGGGAGGGAGTTGCTGTGGCATGACAGCTATAATACTGTATATAAAAACAGTGGTGAAGCGCGCTTGTGTAACGCATGGAGATTCGGGCACCGTGCACTATCGTCGCGCATGCGGGCGGTAAGCCGCGCCTCAATTTGGTGCCGCTCAACGCGTTTTGCCAAGGCATTCAAATAATTTTCTTGGTATCAAGTTTTGTCTTGCTGCACGGTATTTCGCCCGCTTATAGTCAGTTACTTAAGAGATACCAAAAGTAGATGCGGGCGATGCAAAGTCGTCTGCTTTCTGATGATCGGATGCCAACCCGAGCGAGCCAGTCATGCCTGCCAATACGCCCAAAGTAGCGACGCCTTCTTTCCCGGTTGATGCCTTCCTGCCGTACATGCGCGATGTCGCGCGCTGCGAGCAGGCTTTGCATGAACTGAACCTGATGTGGCGCTTGATCGAATCCTCCGCGCGGATGAATTGTCCGCGCGAGGCCGGCGCGATCCTGCCGACGATGGCCGCGACCCGTTCGCGTTTTCAGCAGCTTGAGGTAGAACTGGTCATCAATCTGGCACGTGAAAAGCTGCGCAACGTACATGCCGCGCTGGCCACCAAGTCGGCCTACGTGATCGAAATCGTGGTGCGCAACCTGTTCGAGCGCACCGCCGATGTGGGCTTTCTGGCGACCGATGGCGCGCTGTGCGCGTTCGCCGCCGGCCTCGACACCGACCTCGAGGCGATGCGCCGGCGACTGCGTGCCTACCGCGACAAGTACACCGTCTACGACCAGATCATCGTGCTTGATTTGGCCGGACGCGTGCTGGTCCAGCTCGACCAGTCGCTGCCGGTGAGCCGCAGTGACGATGCACTGATTGCGCAGTCGCTGGCCAGTGATACCTACGTCGAAACCTTCCGCGCCAGCGACCTGTGTCCGGGCAAGCGCGAGGCGCTGATCTATTCGCGCCGGCTGTGCCATCCCGAAACCGGCGCGGTGGTCGGCGTGCTGTGCCTGTGCTTTGCCTTCGAAGAAGAAATGGCGCGGATATTTACTACCCATCGCGATCCGGCCGGACGCTCGGCCATGCTGCTGCTCGATGCCGGCGGCAACGTCATCGCCAGCGCCGATCCGGCCTGGATGCCGCTCGGTACGCGGGTTCCCGTAAACCATGACACTACGCCCCGCATGATGATGTCGGGTGGTCGCGAATACCTGGTCTGCACCACCGGTTCGGCCGGTTATCAGGGTTATCCGGGGCCGCAGGGCTGGCAGGGCCAGGTAATGATTCCGCTGGATATCGCATTTGGTGGCGCGCAGGACAGCCTGCTGGCAGGACTGGACGCCGGTATGGCAAATGGCTTGCTGGTGCATGCACGTTCTTTTTGTCCTGCCTTGTTCGACATCATGGGCGCGGCCGACAGCACCGCCGAGACGATACGCCGGGTGGTCTGGAATGGTCAGGTCGTCAGCGGGCAGGGGGCCGGATCGACCAGCCTGAAGACGGTACTCGAACAGATCAGCGAGACCGGTGCGCGCAGCAATGCGCTGTTCGCCGAATCTATTCGCAGCTTGTTTGATACCGTGCTGGCGGCCGGTCTGCGCGATGCCGAATACGTCACCCATTTGCTGGTCGATCTGCTGGATCGCAACCTGTACGAGCGCGCCAATGATTGCCGCTGGTGGGCACTGTCGCCGGACTTGCAGCGCTTGCTGGCGATGCCGCAACCTGGCGAACCGGATCTCGCGGCGATGACGCAGATCCTGGCGACGATCAATGGGCTCTATACCGTGTATGCCTGCCTGTTCGTGTATGACCGCAGCGGCCGAATACTGGCCAGTACCGGGTCCGGCGTCGGCACGGACGTCGATGCGGCAACGCTGCAGCAGGTGCTCGGATTGCGCAGTGCGCAGGATTATCACGTCTCGCCATTCGCTTCGTCGGCCCTGTATGGCGAGCTGCCGACTTACGTCTATCACGCGGCGATCCGTCATCCTGCACAGCCGTCGCAAGTCATAGGCGGCATCGGCATCGTGTTCGACGCTGCACCGGAATTTGCGGCGATGCTGCGCGGCGGCATTGGCGACAAGCCAGCCACACAGGCGTTTTTTGTGGACCGGCGCGGCACCATCATCGCCAGCACCGATCCGGCCAGGCCGATCGGCAGCACGCTAGCCATCGACAGCACTCTGCTCGCACTGGAGAGTGGTGCCAGCGCCTCGCGCGTTGTCATCGATCAGGGCCGCTATGCGCTGCTGGGCTGCACGGTGTCGCATGGCTACCGCGAATTCAAGGTCAGCGATGGCTACCGTTCCGATGTGATTGCGCTTGTCCTGTCATCGGTCGGCGACGTGAGCGCACAGGGAACCGGCACCATCGACACCGTCGCCCTGTTCGCACCGGCCGGTGGCGAGGCCGCCGGGCCGGAGCTGGCCACATTTTTTGTCGGACCGGCGCTGCTGGCCATCGGTGCCGAGCTGGTCCGGGAAGCACTGCCCGCGAGCAGCGTGACATCGATCTCGATCGGTGTTGGCGATGGCAGCGGGTGCATAGGCATCATCCCGATTGCCGGCAACCAGCCGGGCATGGCGGATGATTTTGTCTGGGTCTTTGATCTCGGGGCGGTTCTGTCAGGCACGCCGAGCCGGCGTGATAGTCGCAGCCAGGTCGTGGTGCTGCGTTCCGGCAAGCGTTCGATCGGTTTGCTGGTCGACCAGCTGCATGGCGTCGGGCGGGTCGATCAGAAGCAGGTTGCCGACACGCCGATGGGTGGCCATGCCAATGGCAATGGCTTGCTGGTGCAGCAGGTCATTCAGGCCAACGAGGGCAAGCTGCTGATCCAGGTGCTTGATGTGACCTACCTGTTCGGCTTGCTGATGGCACCGGCGGACAGCGCACCGGCGGCCACGTCGAACGTGTTTGCGCTGGCTGACGGGAGTCGCTGTCATGCCAGAGGTGGTTGACGGGGCGCACCGGCATAAGCGCTAACGTTGCTCCTGTAGGGTG